>CAYRLV010000842.1:0-1478 GCA_964425155.1 uncultured Ornithinicoccus sp.
CTGCTATCCGTGCCTTCGGCACCCCCTCAGCAGCCAGCCTCCTGATCAGCGCCCAGTCCTCCAAAGTGATCACTCTCCAATCGTTGAGTGTCCACTTTTCACCGCCGAAACTGTTCACTTTTCGAGCGCCGTCGACATAGCGTGCAGACGATGGGGTTGAGCTCGGCTAGCGGCTCCCATGCCTGCGGCAGGGCGAAGAGGGGAGCGCCGGTGTGGAAATCTGCGAAGTTGTGCCTCCCAAAGGAACCCGACTTCTGTGCGACGTCCGACGACAGATGCAAGGGTGGATGGGCCGGGAAGCGTGACTATTGGCTGTGAGTGAACCTTCGGGGGGTCTCGTTCGATGCAAACCTGGAGAAGCCGTTGCGGCGGCGAATCTTCATCCACAGCAGCGGGGCCACGCAGAGGACGAGCAGGAGGACGACGCCGGTCACAGGTGTAGGCACGCCCAGCATCTTCAGCGATGAAGCCAGGAGAACGAAAGCGAGAGCTCGGCGCACCAAGCCACTTGGTGCCCGAGACGAGAGGTGCGCGCCGCACCACACACCGGGGACCGAGCCCACGAGCAAGGACGCTGTCACATCCATCTGGAAGTCCCCAAAGATGATGTGGCCAATCGCGGCAGCAAGGACGAGGGGTACGGCCTGGAGCAGGTCCGTGCCCACGAGTTCGTTTGCCTTGAGCCCCGGGTACAGAGACATGAGTGCAATGATGATCAGGGACCCAGCGCCGACAGATGTCAGACCAACCACGAGGCCCCCGATCACGCCGATCGCGATAGTCGGAAGTGCCTTCACCGTGACGCACGGTGCGCCGATTGGCAGTGCAGAACCGCTCCCATCACGTCGCCGTGCGCGCTCAAGCAGCCGCAGATATGCCCTGACCGTCAGGCCCAAGGCGGCGACCAAGAGGGCAATGCCCAGAGCTATCTGAATGATCTCCTGCACTTCGTCTCCGTCGCCGAGAGCGCGGGCGATGAGCACGCCACCGAAGGCGGCGGGCACGGATCCCATCGCCAACCACCTGACCAGCCCCAGGTGCACCGTGCCGTGACGCAAGTGCACGAACGAACCGACAGGCTTCATCACTGCGCCGGCCACGAGATCGCTGGAGACGGCTGCCAGCGGCGGTACGCCGAAAAAGAGAACGAGGGCAGGTGTCATGAGGGCGCCACCGCCCATCCCCGTGAGACCGACGACGATGCCGATGCCGAACGCGACGATCGTCATGATGGGGTCGACCACTCACTCGACGTTAGTGACTGTGATGCCAAGAAGTGGTCGGTTCGCCAAGTTCAGTGCCCTTGACGGCTCCGCGCGAGGCGTATTCTTGGGCGCGGACCCCTGCCGAATCATCGGACAGGGGCTTTCGTGCTGTCCACCTCGCCGTCATCAGGAGCGCCACTCGCATGAGCCTCACCCCACTGCTCGACGTCCTCGCCGAGGACCCGGATGTCAGGGCCGTCCTCGAGGCGGCCG
>CAYRLV010000843.1:0-1474 GCA_964425155.1 uncultured Ornithinicoccus sp.
GCGGCGTCGCGCCCGCGCGGGTCCGGCGGCGCGCGTCGCGCGACTCCCCTGCCGCGCGACGAGCGGCGCGCGGTCCTGATCGACGCGACCCGTGGCCTGCTCACCCGGTATGGACGTGAGGTCACCACCCGCCAGATCGCCGAGGCCGCAGGTGTCGCCGAGGGGACGATCTTCCGCGCCTTCGACTCCAAGGACGAGCTGGTCGACGAGGCCCTGCGGTCGGCGTTCGCGCCGGGCAAGCTGGTCGAGCGGTTGCGCGCCGTCGACCCCGACCAGGACCTGCGCGCCCGGCTGGTCGACGCCGTCACCGTGATCCAGGATCGGTTCGTCGAGGTGTTCGCGCTGATGGAGGCGACCGGGCTGATCGAGCCGCCGCGCAGCGAGGAGTGCGACGACCAGGAGGGTCCGGAGCCCTGGCGAGTGGAGGTCGGCGAGATCATGAGCCGGCTGATCGCCCCGGACCAGGATCGGCTGCGGGTCGACCCGCGCCGACTCGCCCGGCTGATGCGCCTGATCACCTTCGCCGGCAGCCACGCGGGCATCGCGGACGGCGAGCTGCTCACCCCGGACGAGATCGTCGACCTGCTGCTGCACGGGACCCTCGTGGCGGCCTCGGGCGACGCGCACGGCATACCGACGTCCGTCTCACTCTCGGGAGATCCCACGTGCTGATCCGCCTGCTGCGATCCCACCTGCGCCCCTACCGACCCTGGCTCCTCGCCGTCGTCGCGCTGCAGCTGGTGGGCACCATCGCCTCGCTCTACCTGCCCAGCCTCAATGCCGACATCATCGACAAGGGCGTGGCGGTCGGCGACACCGGCTACATCCTGCGCACCGGCGGCTGGATGCTGGCCGTCAGCCTGGTGCAGATCGTCTGCGCGATCATCGCCGTCTACTTCGGCGCGAAGACCGCGATGAGCTTCGGACGCGACGTGCGCACCTCGGTGTTCGCCCGCGTGGGCAGCTTCTCCGCGAGGGAGGTCAACCACTTCGGTGCCCCATCGTTGATCACGAGGAACACCAACGACGTCCAGCAGGTGCAGATGCTCGTGCTGATGACCTGCACGATGATGGTCGCGGCGCCGATCATGTGCGTCGGCGGGATCATCATGGCGCTGCGTGAGGACGTGGGGTTGTCCTGGCTGATGCTGGTGGCCGTGCCCGTGCTGGTGATCTCGATCGGGCTGATCATCCGGCGGATGGTGCCGGGCTTCAAGCTGATGCAGAAGAAGATCGACGCGGTCAACCGGATCATGCGTGAGCAGATCACCGGCATCCGGGTGGTGCGGGCGTTCGTGCGCGAGCCGCATGAGACCGCGCGATTCGGCGAGGCCAACGCCGACCTGACCGCCACAGCCGTCGGCGTCGGCCGGCTGATGGTGCTGATCTTCCCGACCGTCATGCTCATCCTCAACGCGGCCAGCGTGGCCGTGCTGTGGTTCGGCGGGCACCGGGTCGACAGCGGCGCGATGGA
>CAYRLV010000844.1:0-1472 GCA_964425155.1 uncultured Ornithinicoccus sp.
CGGTGTCGCGCAACTCGTAGGGAGTCTGGTTGTTCCAGCACGAGGCGACTCTGGTTAGCAATGTCGTGGCGATGTGGCATAGCGCAGAGTTGTGATGCTTGGCGGTGTGGACCATGAGTCGGTGGTATTTGGCTGCCAGGGTCGGGTCTTGTCGTCGGGCCTGGTTGGCGGCGATGAACAGCGCTTCGCGCAGCAGGGCGTCGCCGTGCTTGGTCGGTCCGCCGTGCTTGCCGGAGACTCCGGAGGAGTCCAGGGAGGGCACCAGCCCGCTGAAGCTGCGCACTGCGGCGAGGGAGTGGAAGCGGCTGGCGTCGCCGAGTCGGCCGAGGATGACCGCGCCGGTCACAGGGCCGACGCCGGGTGCGGAGGTGATGATGCCTTTGGGGTCTCGTGCGGCCACCAGGGTCGCGATGCGTTCGTCGACCTCCTTGATCTCCTCGGTCAGGGCCAGCGATAGGCGCGCCTCGACCGCGATGTCCTCGGCGAGGTCAGCGAAGGCCAGCTCGTCGGCCCACAGCTCGGTGGTGGCCTTGGCCGCGGCAAGGATCATTTCTGCTTCGGCCTCGCCCCAGGCGCCGCGTGAGTGCCGGTAGAAGAACCGGGCCAGCCGGGCTCGGCCCATCCGTTTGACGCTGTGCGGGTCGGCGTGACCGGCGGCGAGGAACTTCAGCGGTGTCTTGTTGGCCAGATCCGCGCTGAGGGCGGTGTGCCAGTTCGGTCCGAGGATCTCCAGAAGCGCGTCGAGTCTGGCTAGGCTGGTGGTGCGACGCTTGACCAGGGTGGAATGCAGCTTCGTGGCCCGGCGCAGCGGGTCACCGGGACCCAGTCCGTGCTCGGGGTGGAGTCCCTCGGGATGCAGCATCGGCAACCGGGCCAGCAGGACCGAGTCGAGCCGGTCGCTCTTGGTGTGTTTGGCGTAGTAAGCACGCAGGTCGGCCGACTGCTCGGCCGAGACCAGCACCACGTTGGCGCCCTGGCGGCGAAACCACGCCGCCAAAGGCACCCACGCGTTGCGGGTCGGCTCCATCACGATGGTCAGTTCATCAGCAGTCGCACTCTCGGGCAGGCGAGACCACAGACCAGTCAGGTCGGCTGCGGTGGTACGGAACCGGTGGCCAGACCAGAGCAGCTGGCCCTTCTCATCGGCCAGGCTGGCTTGGTGCGCTGCGCGGACCGCGATATCGATCCCCATGCGAAGGATCACCGTTCGACTCCTCTCCTCGGATTACCTCGTCGGCGGCCGTTGCCGGGAGAGGTCGATCAGCACCAGACATTCGCTAACAGGGATCCACGTGAGCCTCAGCAGCCCGTGGTCGCCGGGTTCCTAACAGGGCATCTCGAACTCCGGCAATGGGCCCCGCCCGCCAGCGCGGTCAACAGGCAAGGAGTCGCGGTGCGCTCCACTCGGTCAAGCAACGTTGACGGGCAGGTGCCGGACGACTCCGATCCTTCCGGCCCGTCGACCAGAAGCC
>CAYRLV010000845.1:0-1469 GCA_964425155.1 uncultured Ornithinicoccus sp.
AGTGCGCGCCGTATGCGGGGTCGTGGCGTGTCTGCTCGGCGCAGCCGGGTGCGCCGCGGCTGCGCCGGCGACCGCACAGAGGCCGGGGCCGTCGCGCACTGCCATGCTGGGACGATGCACTGGCCAGAGATCGGGCCACGGCTGCGCCACCGGCTGCGGCGGGTGGCCCGGCGGATCTGGCCCGGGGCGCCGCGGACGTGGCCGGATGCCGGGCGAATGCTGCGGCCGGCGTCGGCCCAGATCGGTCGGCTGACCGGTGCGGCCGTGCTCGCCTACCTGGGCTCGGCGGCGCTGCACTCGCCCGTGGTCGACCTGACGGCACCGTTGACCGCGCTCTTGGTCGTGCAGGCGTCGACGGTCAGCACCCTTCGGATGGGTGTGGTGCGCGTGGGGGCGGTCCTGACCGGCGTCCTGGTGGCGATCGGCGTGTCGTCCTCCTTCGGCCTGGCCTGGTGGAGCCTGGGTGCCGTCGTGGCGGTCGCCCTGCTGCTGGCCCGGATCCTCCGGCTGGGCCCCCAGTCGCTCGAGACGGCGATCAGCGCCATGCTCATCCTCGGCGTGGCATCGCACAGCCTCGCCGCGCAGACCAGGGTCGTGAACACTCTCGTCGGCGCGGGCGTGGGCATCGCCGTCAGTCTGCTGGTGCCGGCCACCATCCCCAACAACCGTGCCCGGGACGCGGTCCGTGCGGTCGCGCGCTCCCAGGCCGGCCTGCTCGACCGGGTCGCCGATGCGCTGGCGGAAGGGTTGCCGGATCCGGCGGAAGTCGACGACTGGCTGGCCGCGACGGACTCGATTGGGCAGGCACTGGACGAGGCGGCACAGGCCGTGGACGCGGTCGAGGAGCGACGCAAGCTCAATCCGCGGGCGATCGCGGCACTGCGGATCCATCCCGAGCTGCGCGTGGGCCTGCAACGCCTGGCCCAGTGCCGGTCTGCCGAGCGCGCACTCGTGGTCGTGATCCAGCAGGAGGGGACGACGATGCGGCGACCGGACGACCGGGCTCAGGAGCTGCGCCGCGCATTCGCGGTGATGATCGACTCGCTCAGCCAGGGCCTGGACGCGCTGGGCGACCTCGTCGCCAGCGACCGAGCCGAGTCCGCCGAGGAGGCGCGGGACCGCCTGTCCGAGCTGGTCGACGAGACGCGGGCCATGCTGACCGAACTCACGATGATCGAGGTGGCGGACCCGCAGCATGCCCGGGGCACCTGGATGCTGCAGGGTTCGATGCTCGCCTCCATCGACCACATCCTTCGGCAGCTGGACCTCGAGCACCCCGAGCACGCCACGCCGGCGTGGAACCCGCGGCCCGGTCTCGAGCGGCTGCCACGCACCGTCGCGCGGACCCGGACGAGGCTCGTGCCACCGACCCGACGAGGAGTGGCGCGGTGGCGTCGATCCCGCGGTGACCGCTGATCGACGAGACGGGCGAGGGTGGTCCGGCGCACCTCATACTCAACCACATGGTT
>CAYRLV010000846.1:0-1469 GCA_964425155.1 uncultured Ornithinicoccus sp.
TCCCGCTCACCGGCTGGGCCGCGGACCGGTTCGGCACCAAGCGGCTCTACCTGCTTGCGCTGGTGCTGTTCGTCGCGGGCTCGGTGCTGTGCAGTACCGCCGGCAGCATCGAGGCACTGATCTCCTTCCGGGTGATCCAGGGTCTCGGCGGCGGCATGCTGATGCCCCTCGGCATGACGATCATGACCCGCGCGGCCGGACCCGACCGGGTCGGCCGGGTCATGGCGGTGCTCGGGGTGCCCATGCTGCTGGGCCCGATCGGTGGTCCGATCCTGGGCGGCTGGCTGATCGAGAGCGTGAGCTGGCACTGGATCTTCCTGATCAACGTGCCGGTCGGCGTCCTGGCGTTCATCACCGCCGCCAAGGTCCTGCCCAAGGACAACCCGACGCCGTCCGAGTCCTTCGACTTCATCGGCATGCTGCTGATGTCCCCCGGTCTCGCGCTGCTCCTGTATGGCGTGTCCTCCATCCCCGGCGAGGGCACCGTCCTGTCCGCGAAGGTGCTCGCTCCCGCCGGTGTCGGTGCGGTGCTCATCGCGCTCTTCGTGGCGCACGCCTTCCGCCCGGAGCACCCGCTGATCGAGCTGCGGCTGTTCAAGAACCGCCAGCTGACCGTCGCCGTCATCACCATGTTCACCTTCGCCGTCGCGTTCTTCGGGGCGATGCTGCTCATCCCGAGCTACTTCCTGCAGGTGCGCGGCGAGACGACGCTGTCGGCCGGGATCCTGATGGCCCCGCAGGGCATCGGCGCGATGCTGACCATGCCGGCCGCTGGCAAGCTCACCGACAAGATCGGTCCGGGCCGCGTGGTGCTCACCGGCCTGGTGCTCATCGTCGTCGGGATGGCGGGCCTGACGCAGGTCGGTGCCGACACGTCATACTGGCTGCTGCTCCCGGCGCTGTTCGTCATGGGCATGGGCATGGGCGCCACGATGATGCCGAACATGACGGCGGCGCTGCAGACGTTGTCCGACCACATGATCGCGCGCGGCTCCACGCTGATGAACATCGTCCAGCAGATCGCCAGCTCGGTCGGCGCGGCCGTGATGTCGGTGATCCTGACCAACCAGATCCAAGGGTCGCCGCTCGGCGGTCAGCTGATGGGGGCGATGCAGTCCGGCCAGAAGCCGCAGCTCGCGCCCCAGCAGATCGCCGAGGCGGTCGGACAGATCGCCGACGGGTTCTCCACGACCTTCACCGTCGCGTGGGTGCTGGTCATCCTGACCTTCATCCCGGCGTTCTTCCTGCCGCGGCGCCCGTCCGCCAAGCCGGCGCCGGACCCCACACCCGCCCTGCACTGAGTCTGTCTGCCGCAGCTCCTCCGCGGCAGGGTCGCTCCGCTCCATCGTCGCCGCTGTTCGTCGCCGCGGCATGCCGTCGCCGCCAGCCAACACACCGACCCTGGCGAGGGTTCGTATGCGGGTCAGTGCAGCTGCTCGAGCAGGTCCAGCAGCAGCGGGTGCAGGGTC
>CAYRLV010000847.1:0-1469 GCA_964425155.1 uncultured Ornithinicoccus sp.
CTACGTCGCAGCTGACTGAGCGCCGTGACAGGACACACCAGCCCAATGCCGGCGCCGTGCACGGGACTTGCATTGGCGATGAGCCTCGCCCGCGTCGCGACGGTAGGACCCGAGTCGTGCCACTGTAGTGTGTTGGCCAGGTGGTGCCGGTCGCGGTGAGCATGTCGCGTGCGGTGTCACGCACGCCCGCAGGGCGTGACTGGTTAGCAGCGTTCCATTAATGAGATCCGTGAGCGACCCGTTAGCTGCAGCTATTGGTCGTGGCTCCTGGCTCAATCATGGTGCCCTGTGGGAGGCCCGACTTCTTGTCACAATTGCTATCGGACCGGCCATCGCGCGCCGTCGAAGGATGGTGCCTAACCTGGCCGTCTTTCTGTGCGCTCCTCCTTCCAGCGGCGCCATTCCGTCCGGAAGTGTTTCACCCGTGGCAGCACTGCTGTTCGCCATCGTTGCGCCAAGGTGACGGGTCTTCCTGGAGGTGGCGGTGGTGCTTTTTCCCCGCTCGGAGATCCTCCCATGTATAACCTGTTTCGAAGTCTCGCCCGAAATACCAAATGCACAAGCTGGGGGACGTTGCCCACATCAGCGCGCTAATTATTGAGGAGACGGGATCTGGGAGCGCATGCAGCATACGCACCCTACGTTTCAATGGAGGGGCGGTCGGCTGCAGGACGTTGGTCTCGGGTTCCCAGTGCCACGCCCTGCCGCGCCAGTCAGTCACCTGAGCGACGAGCGGATTTTCGCGGCTCGTGTGGGGTATTTTCACTAACGTCGGCAAAGGCAGCGGCAATCGCTGAGTCTGGCCGGGAACAATGTGCCTAAAATCTGGTGTCATTAGTTCATCCGGGCTCACGACAATCACGTATGGAATGAGGTGGCCTGAACCGTTTGTGACCACCAGCTCCCCAGTCGTCAAGACCCCGGTTGTGCCTTCCGAATAGTGTCGGATCACCGAAACCGATACCTTGCGAATTTCATGCCAGTCGCGACGCCTGCGCCAAAGATGCTGTCCGATTGGGATTGACACTGCCAGAAATACGCCGAGACCGCCTAGCAGCAACCCCCACTGATCCACGCTGAGCAATCAATACGCCTTTCTAGTTGCGTGGTGCTTACGGTTCGAGTGCTGCGGTCCAGCATCGGCGAACGGACCGGCACGGTGTGCGTCTGCGAAGATACCATCTGCACCCGCGTGGGTGCCGTCGTCGCGGAAGTGTTGGCAGCGGACTGGAGTGTTCGTCGTCCGCTCATCGGCGGACATAGCAATGTCACGCCTCGGCGAGGCCCCTCCCTGCTCTCAGGTCGGGTACGTCGCGCAGGTGGGCCCGCTGCTCGCCGAGGGCCATGATGTTGACGTCGTTGTCGATGAGGACCGGCACGGGGTAGGTGCGCTGCACCCGGGAGGGCACGTCATACCGGTCCCAGCCGGGCATGATCGGCGGGTTGATCGGGCGGCCGGTGGAGTGCTC
>CAYRLV010000848.1:0-1469 GCA_964425155.1 uncultured Ornithinicoccus sp.
GTGTCACCCCCCACCCCGGCGACGCCACCCATCCCGATCGTCCGATGTAGACCACCTGTGTCGCTGGTGGCTGATACAACTTGCCGAGTTGGGTCCACAGCATTCGGGAGAGCATCATGCGCCGCACCACCCTCGTCCTCGCCGCCGCCGTCGCGATGTGTTCGCCGGTGGCGACCGCCGCCAACGTGGAGGCGGCCGTATCCGTGACGACTGGCACCACGCCATCGGCGGTGGCAGCCAAGAGCACGGTCGTGAAGAAGCGGCTGCGGACCCTGGTCGCGGACCTGCCCCAGGCGAAGGAGAACCGGTCCGGGTACGAGCGGTCGAAGTTCAAGCTGTGGATCGACGCGGACCACGATGGGTGCGACACCCGCGAGGAAGTCCTCATCACCGAGTCCAAGACCAAGGTCAAGCGCGGCACCGGCTGCAAGATCATCTCCGGCCGCTGGTACTCCTACTACGACAAGAAGTACTGGACCAAGCCCTCCGACGTCGACATCGACCACATCGTGCCGCTCGCCGAGGCCTGGGACTCCGGCGCCCGAAACTGGAACACCGACACCCGGCAGCGCTACGCCAACGACCTTGGCGACCCGCGCACCCTGATGGCCGTCACCGACAACGTCAACCAGTCCAAGGGCGACCGCGACCCCGCACAGTGGATGCCCGCCAACGGCAAATGCAACTACGTGCGGCAGTGGGCAGCGGTCAAGACCCGCTGGCGGCTGACCGTCAGCCCGAATGAGAAGACCACCCTGACTCGCCAAGCCAAGCGTTGCACCAACTCCTACCTGACCATCACCAAAGCCAAGATCGTCAAGGCCACCAACGGCGGCTCCAGCACCGGGACCGCGCGGATCACGAAAGTGGTGTACGACCCGGCCGGCAAGGACACCAGCGCCACCGCCAACAAGGAGACCGTCACCATCAAGAACACCGGCGCCAAGGCGATCGCGATGAAGAGCTGGCGGCTCATCGACGCCGCCAACCACCGCTACACCTTCCCCACGTTCACCCTGAGGAAGGGCGCGAGCGTCACCGTCCACTCCGGACATGGCACCAACACGACCGCGCACCTGTACGCCGGCTGGGGCCACGTCTGGAACAACACCGGCGACACCGCCACCCTCACCCGGGCCAACGACAGCCGAGCCGACCGCTGCAGCTGGGGCGACGGAAACGGCACAACCACCTGCTGACTTCACTCGCCGCTCGCACACCCCGAACTCTGTACTCCCGAAAGTTCAGAAGTCGTCGTCCCGGAGGTGCCGCCCGGACTGACGCTCGCCGCCAAACCGCCGAGAAGTCCGGGCTGGTGAATTGGTCAATCGGTCGGCGTACGGTGCTTAGGGTGACTATCGCCTCTTCCTGCTATGACAAGGACAGGAAGCCGACCTCACCCGTGATAGCGACGCCGCGCTCATCCGAGGCGTTCATCAGCTTGTCGAGCATCTCCTCGTCGAACAGCT
>CAYRLV010000849.1:0-1466 GCA_964425155.1 uncultured Ornithinicoccus sp.
CCAGCGCGGCTGCATGCCTGTTTCCGCCTACAGATTTGGCAGGTCCATTCGCGGCGGTAAGACGCTGCCCAGGCGGTTTCAGGCACGGTGCCTCAACTTGATGTCAGTCGTTCCAGATCTGGTGTAGTGCTCGTGGCAGGCCCCACTCGCCGCGGTCGGTGAGTCGCTGGTTCTCGTCTAGCACGCCGAGGTTCTGCCACCCCGGAGTCAGATGGGTGAGGGCCATGTCCAGCACGGCCAGGTGGCCTTTAGGGTCTTCAATCTCTCCGTCGGCATCCTCGAGGCGCTCGACGTCGATTTGCACGAGCTCGGGATCGAGGGCGCTGCCTGCCCCTCGGTCGACCAGGCCAAGCGCGAGGCCGAGCCAGTCCGCGTGTTGGAGCGCCATCACCGCGGACACCGACTCGATCTCGTCCTGGTGGGGCTCCTTCGATGGAGAGATGGTTTCGGCCCAGCCAGCGCGCGTCGTCCTCGGTGGGGACATCCTGAACTCCCGGGATGCGTTCGGCGAGGTACTCCGCCGCGGCCCGATCCGCGGCCACCCATTCCTCGGACCAGGAGTCGATCTCGTCGTCAGTGATGTCCCACTCGTTCGGCATGAGGCCAGCGTAGATAGCCAGGCGAGACCGCGCCTTGCTCCGCTGGCACCAGCCCCGCATGGGAGGCCTTCGCAAAGCGGCGAAGCGGGGCGCCCTCGGGCTGCATGACGTTGGTGATCCCGTGCCCATGACTGGTCGGCGTCGATGCCCTAGTCTCCGGGCATGAGCGAACGTGTCGCGGTGTATATCGACTTCGACAACGTGGTCATCTCTCGCTACGACCACGTGCACGGGAAGCAGGCATGGCGTAAGGACGACCCGCGGCAGCACCGACAGCCCGCAGTTTCTAGGGACGCGATCGACCTGAAGCTGGCTGCTGCACGCGTCGACATCGGCGCGATCATCGACTTTGCCGCGTCGTTCGGAAGCGTCTCGCTGAGCCGTGCCTACGCCGACTGGTCGGTGCCGGCGAATGCGTCCTACAGGACCGAGTTGATCGAGCGCTCTCTGCACCTGGTCCAGCTGTTCAACGCCTCGGGGACCAAGAACGGAGCGGACATCAGACTCGCCGTCGACGCGGTCGAGGATCTGATGCGCCATCCCGAGGTCACCCACGTCGTCCTTGTCGCCGGCGACTCGGACTTCGTCCCGCTTGCCCAGAGCTGCAAGCAGCTCGGCCGGTACGTTGTTGGCATCGGCGTCACCGGTTCGACGAGCCGAGCACTGGTATCGGCCTGCAATGAGTACATCGACTACGCCGACCTGCCGGGTGTGACGCCTCCACCGCCAGCAGCGAAGAAGACGGGCGTCGCGAAGAAGTCGGCAGCAAGGAAGTCGACGAAGACTTCGGCCAAGGGCTCTGCCGACGCTGCGGCCACCAATCTGTTGGTGCGCGCGGTTCGCGTCGGCCTGCAAAAGAGTGACGAC
>CAYRLV010000850.1:0-1465 GCA_964425155.1 uncultured Ornithinicoccus sp.
AGCGTGCCGTGCTGTCCGGTATGACGGCTCTCGCCCTCGGGGCGTCCCTCACCGCGTGCGGTGGTTCGGCCGGGCTGGCCTCTGGTGACGACTACTCGGTGATGGGGGCCCTCGAGGAGCTGCCGCGGTTGTCCGGCAAGGAGGTCGTGGTGGAGACCGGTGACGTGGTCTCGGCCGAGCGCGCGTCCGGTCTGACGCGGCCCACCTCGCTCTCGGACGAGAAGATGTACGAGGACTGGGTGCGGCCGCTCGGCGCGGCCGCTGACGCGCCGGTCGTTCTGCCCTACCCGGACTTCCCCGGGAATTTCGGTTGGTCCGAGCCCACCAAGAAGGCCTACGGCTTCTCCGTGCTCGATGTGGACGCGTTCGCCCACGTCGCAGCGTTGCCGCAGCAGTTCACCGTGATCGAGGGAGCGCACCTCGATCAGGACACCCTCCCGGACTCGCTCCATGAGGTCGCGGACGGAGTGGTCACTGACATCGAGGGTGAGGATCTGCATACCGACCTGAAGCACGCGACCGACGCGAACCAGCTGGGGCGCCCGGTGCGGCTTGCCGCGCGCGACACCATGATCGCCGCCTCCACGTCCACCGATCGGGCCACGGCGTGGCAGCAGCAGGACCTGGATCCCACGCTGGCCGACGACACCGCGCTCGCCAGCATCGCCCAGCGGTTGGACGACCACGACGTCGCGTCCGCCTTCCTGGTGCGCACCAGCTTCTCCGGGAGTGGCGCAGGACTGGGCGCGAGGATGACGCCGGAGCAGGTCGAGAAGCTGAAGGCACAGACGCTGCCGCAAGCCTTCGACGCGGTGGGCCTCGGCTGGGCTGCCACGGACGGTGCCTCGACGATCGTGGTGGTCTATCACTTCGCCGACGAGGACACCGCATCGGCCGCCGCCCCCGGCCTCGCGAAGATCTGGCGCGAGGGCATCAGCCTGCGGACGGCCGAGCCGCTGTCCGAGATCATGACGCTCAAGGACTCGACCGCGGACGGCGACACCGTGACGGTCACCTTGACCCCGGCCGAGGGGAGCTCGTCCCAGGTCGTGGTGAACATGCTGATGCAGCGAGACCTGCCCTTCTTCCATGTCTGATCGCGCCTGGAGGACGACGATGAAGCGTGCCCTGTGGGCCGGTATGACGGCTCTCGCCCTCGGGGCGTCCCTCACCGCGTGCGGTGGTTCGGCCGGGCTGGCGTCCGGTGACGACTACTCGGTGACGGGGGCGCTGGAGCAGTTGCCACGCGTCTCGGGTAAGGACGTGCAGGTGGTCACCGGCGACGTGGTCACCGCCGAGCAGGCGGCCCACCTGAGCCGGCCGTCGTCGTTGGAGGGCGACTGGTATCGAGAGTGGCTGCAGCCGCTGACGCTGTCGAAGGACAGCGCGACCTGGCTGCCCTATCCCGGTTATCCGGGTGACCAAGGCTGGGCCCAGCCCACCCGGAAGGTCTACGGCTTCTCCA
>CAYRLV010000851.1:0-1457 GCA_964425155.1 uncultured Ornithinicoccus sp.
GCACGAAAGTCGGCGAAGACCACGGCCAAGAAGAGCGCGGCCAAGGCCGCGTCGAAGAAGTCGGCGGCGAAGAAGACCGCCGCCAAGACGAGCAGTGCCAAGAAGAGCACGGCCAAGGCCGCGTCGAAGAAGTCGGCGGCGAAGACGTCGACCACCACGAAGGCCGCCGCCAAGAAGAGCACGACCCGGAGCAGCCGATGACCTGGTCGGAGGATCTCCCGCAGGGCACGCCCGCGCCGGGTGATCCGGTGCCGGAGACCGACGGGGCGTCGCCGGCGACGGGGGACGAGCAGGTCGATGCGGCGCTCGAGCGGCTCGACGGTGCCGCCGACGAGCCGCTGTCCACCCAGATCGAGGCGGCCGAACACGTGCACGAAGTCCTCCAGGGGAGGCTGTCCGACCTCGGTGACGGCTGAATCCGACCCCCGTGCGGTCCACCCGGCCGATCCCGAGCCGCACGGTGGGCGGGCCCGGCTGGACGTGGCCCTCGTGCGGCGCGGTCTCGCGCGCTCGCGCGGTCAGGCGCACGAGTTGATCGTTGACGGCGCCGTCCGGGTCAACGACACCGTTGCCAGCAAGCCCGCCCAGCGGGTGGGCCCCGACGATCGGCTCAGCCTGACCGAACAGCCCGGCCCGTGGGTGGGCCGCGCCGCACACAAACTGCTCGCCGCGCTGGATCAGTTCGGGCCGGCCGGGCTGCAGGTGGAGGGCCGTCGCTGCCTCGACGTGGGGGCGTCCACGGGTGGCTTCACCCAGGTGCTGCTCACCCGCGGGGCTCGCGCGGTCGTCGCCCTCGATGTCGGCCACGGCCAGCTGGCCGCGCCGGTGGCCAGCGACCCGCGGGTGGACGAGCGCTCCGGCACGAACGTCCGGGACGTGGTGGCGGACGACCTCGGCGGCCCGTTCGACCTGGTGGTCTGTGACCTGAGCTTCATCTCGGTGCGGACCGTGCTCGGCCGGTTGGCCGAGTTCACCGCGCCGGACGGCGACCTCGTGGTGCTGGTGAAGCCCCAGTTCGAGGTCGGGCGCGGGCGACTCGGGAAGGGCGGCGTGGTCCGTGCGGCAGCCGATCGCCGCAGCGCCCTGCTCGACGTCCTGTCCGCAGCGGCAACCCACGCCCTGGTGCCGCACGGACTCGGCCGCAGCCCGATCGCCGGGAGCAGCGGCAACCGGGAGTACCTGCTGTGGCTGGCCCGCAGCCAAGCGGGCATGATGATCGAGCAGGACGTGACCCAGCTCGCCGAGACCCTGACCCGAGAGGAGGACTCCGCGTGACGGACCATCTCACCACCTTGCCCTGCGACGAGCGGCCCACCCGGCCACCCTGCACCGAGCACGCCACGACGGCCCCGCTCCCGGGGCGCTCGGTTCTGTGCCGGGGCCGCAGATGACCCGCCGGATCCTCCTGGTCACCCACCCCGGCCGGCTCGAGGCACGCCACCTCGCCGGCCGCGTCG
>CAYRLV010000852.1:0-1455 GCA_964425155.1 uncultured Ornithinicoccus sp.
CGCGGAGGGGGCTGATCGAGACGAACCGGCAGCCGCGGTCGCGCATCCGGGCGAGGGCGTCCCGGGCCGGATGCACCGAGCTGCCACCGTGGTTGGTGCCGCGGTTCTTCAGCGGCACCCCGCCGAAGGCAACGAACAACTCGGTCTCCTCGGCCAGCACCTCCCAGGTCGTGGAGCGGGACCCGAGGTCGTCCTCGGGCGCGATGATGTGCGGGAAGATCACCTCGGCCGCGCCGGTGCTGTAGCTGTTCACCGACCGGGTGTAGCCGCCGATCGCGTTGAGGAAACGGTGTACCTGGCTCTGCGCGTGGTGGAACCGTCCGGCACTGCCCCACCCGTAGGACCCGCCGTAGATCGCGGCGTTGCCGTACCGGTCGATGACCCGGCGCAGCTCCTCGGCGAGCAGCCCGGTCACCTCGTCCCACGACACCGGCACGTAGTCGTCGGCGCCCCGCCGGTCGGTCGGGCCGGGACCGCCCTCGAGCCAACCGCGCCGGACCGCCGGACCGGTGACCCGCGACTCGTGCCGGACCGACCCGGGGATGTTCTGCAACAACGGCGACGGGTCGACGTCACCCTCGAACGGGTGGACGGCGACCACCTCGCCACCGGCGGCCTCCGCGTCATACGTCCCCCAGTGCGCCAGATGGGGGGACCGCGCTGCCACGGTGCCGGTGTTGCTGCCTCGCGTTACCACGCCCTCCAGCGTACGCAGCGGGCACGTGCGACGCGTCCGGCCTCCAGCACGTGGACGGCCGACTTCCCACACGAGACCACCGTTCACTGGCACGATGGCCTCGATTCCCGTCCCTCAGGAGGCACCGGTGCGCGTGACGCTCGTCGCCGAGTCGCGCCCGGGCGAACGCCGCGTCGCCCTCACCCCCGAGGTGGTCGGCCCGCTCGTGCAGCAGGGCCATGAGGTGGTCGTCGAGTCCGGCGCCGGCACGGCCGCGCTGTGTCCGGACGACGCCTACGTCGAGGCCGGAGCGGAGATCCTGCCCGCCGGTGACGATGCCCTGCTCGCGTCCGCCGACCTGGTCACCCACGTGCGGCCGCTGCTGCCCGACCAGGTGGCCCGGTTGCGGTCGGGCGCGGTCACCGTCGGATTCGTCACGGGGCCGGGCGAGCTCGACGGCATCCGCGCGCTGCGCGACGGCGGTGTCACCGCGCTCGCCATGGAGCTGGTGCCGCGCATCTCCCGCGCGCAGTCGATGGACGCGCTGACCTCGCAGGCCCTGGTGAGCGGCTACCGGTGCGCGCTCGAGGCCGCGATGCGGCTGCCCCGCTTCTTCCCTCTCTTCATGACCGCGGCCGGCACCGTGCCGCCCGCCAAGGTGCTCGTGCTCGGCGCCGGGGTCGCCGGACTGCAGGCGATCGCCACCGCCAAGCGGCTCGGCGCCGTCGTCGAGGCGTATGACGTGCGCCCGGCCTCCGCCGACGAGGTCAAGTCCATGG
>CAYRLV010000853.1:0-1454 GCA_964425155.1 uncultured Ornithinicoccus sp.
CCGCATGCGCTCAGTCTCACCATCCAAGCGCTGGTCTTCGAGCTCCAGAGCCCGCACGAAACTGGTCTCCGTCTCGAAGCCGCGAGCCAACTCATGCTTGTAAGCTGAGTATGCCCTTTCGACCGGGTCGCGCAGCATGGCGACAAGCTTGATGTGAGGCAGTGCCTCGGCGATTCTCTCGAGGGCGAAGGGGTGGAACATGTAGTAGGTGCAGGCCTCAAAAGCAACGGCGCTTGCGCTCTTGCCCGGACGTAGTCTGGACGGCAGGTCCATTGGGAAGTGTCCTCGGTACCAGTCAAGGCTCTGGCTCGAGTGTAACGAGAAGTAGTCTGTGCCCTTCTCCACCGCTGGGCGGATGATTTGTGGATGCTCCGCCAAGGACTTGAAGAGTGAAGTAGTGCCACATCGCTGTCCGCCGATGACAAGGAAGGCTGGGGTCATGCGAACATGGGGCGTTGCTTTGCCGATACGCAAGTATCCGGCGCGGAGGGCAGGTTGGAGTCGCTTGGGCACTCGCTGTCGAAGAGGCCTCATCAGGTAGTCGTCCCCCGTTCCATGGTCATGATCTCTCTCTGATGGTAGTGTCCGTCCGTGGGCCGCGCAGGACTTTGCGAGATCAGGAAGATCGCCTGACAGGCACGACTGGATCGCTCACTCAGCCCCATTTGGGCCGCTGACTCTCAACTTGCACGGAAGTACGCACGCCAACCGCAGTCACCGCCGTGGCGACCTCGCAGGCAACGGGCCAGGCAGCAGCTGCCGACCTCGAACGAGCCGCGGGTTTCCGGCCGGGAGTTGGTGATGCCGCGCGCGGCGAAGTGGGTGGTCGGGGCAGGTCTCGACCTTCTCGTCGTCGTGGATCTGCGAGCAGCCAGCCGGCAGTGGTCATCGACAAGCGAGTGCACCCAGTCAGCCCGACACCGCGGCCGCGAAGCTGCCCGGAACTGCCATGGCGGCGCCAGCCGCCGTCCGGGGTCTTGTCCAGACTGTTGACGTCGACGTGGACCGCTGGCCGGCCCGGTCACGTTCGTACCGGGTCGCGGTGGCTTTGGAGGAGCGATCACCTCACCGGTCATCGGGTCCAGGCAGCCCCGGGGGTGGGATGCCGGGCGGCGCAGCACCCGCGAAAGGGTGCGGGGTCAGGTGAGGTCTCCGGCGCCCTAGCCCTGCCCACGAGGCTGCTGACGACGCCACTCCAAGATCCCCTGATCCACCTGCGCCGGTGTTCAACTGGCCAGTCGCTCGGGCGGCTGGGCGATCAACCGCCCGGGGATCCTTCGCGCAAGTTGTCACGCCGACCGGGCGAAAGCGTTCAGTCATCAGGTTGAGACAGATCCGCGCGTCTCGAGTCATCTCTGTGACTAGATAAAAGCGTATCGATACTGGTCCTTGGCGCGCGGTGGGCGTCTGCTGACCATCTGGATGTGAGCCCGTGAGGACGGTGGCCATGACTT
>CAYRLV010000854.1:0-1452 GCA_964425155.1 uncultured Ornithinicoccus sp.
ACCGAGGGCATGCGCTTCGACAAGGGCTACATCTCCGGTTACTTCGTGACCGACACCGAGCGCATGGAGACCGTCTTCGAGGACCCCTACATCCTCGTGGTCAACTCCAAGATCAGCAGCATCAAGGACCTGCTGCCGCTGCTGGAGAAGGTCATGCAGTCCGGCAAGCCGCTGGTGATCATCGCCGAGGACGTGGACGGCGAGGCGCTGTCGACCCTGGTGGTCAACAAGCTCAAGGGCACCTTCAAGTCCGTGGCCGTCAAGGCGCCGGGCTTCGGTGACCGTCGCAAGGCCATGCTGGCCGACATCGCCATCCTCACCGGTGGCCAGGTCATCTCCGAGGAGGTCGGCCTGAAGCTCGAGTCGACCGAGCTCGACCTGCTGGGCAAGGCCCGCAAGGTCGTCGTGACCAAGGACGAGACCACCATCGTCGAGGGTGCCGGCGACGCCGACCAGATCGCCGGCCGGGTCAGCCAGATCCGCACCGAGATCGAGAACTCCGACTCCGACTACGACCGCGAGAAGCTGCAGGAGCGGCTGGCCAAGCTCGCCGGCGGCGTCGCCGTCATCAAGGCGGGCGCGGCCACCGAGGTCGAGCTCAAGGAGCGCAAGCACCGCATCGAGGACGCGGTGCGCAACGCCAAGGCCGCGGTCGAGGAGGGCATCGTCGCCGGTGGCGGCGTCGCCCTGATCCAGTCCGGCAAGAGCGCGTTCGAGAAGCTCGAGCTGGAGGGCGACGAGGCCACGGGTGCCAACATCGTCAAGGTCGCCATCGAGGCGCCGCTCAAGCAGATCGCGATCAACGCCGGTCTCGAGGGTGGCGTCGTGGCGGAGAAGGTGCGTGGCCTCGAGGTGGGCCACGGCCTCAACGCCGCGACCGGCGAGTACGTCGACATGCTGGCTGCCGGCATCAACGACCCGGTCAAGGTGACCCGGTCCGCGCTGCAGAACGCCGCGTCGATCGCCGCGCTGTTCCTCACCACCGAGGCGGTCATCGCCGACAAGCCGGAGAAGGCTGCGCCGGCGATGCCGGGTGCCGACGGCGGCATGGGCGGTATGGACTTCTGATCCGGCCGCACCGCCAGAACGACACGAAGGGCGGTCTCCCCGCGAGGGGAGGCCGCCCTTCGCCGTGCCCGGGACCCCGACGCTCAGCGCGGGGTGAACATCCGCGTGTTGGCGTGCTCGGTGTCGCCGTACTGCGTGGCGGCCTGGCCGAGGGCCATGCTGATCCGCTGCAGCGAGTCACGCACCTGGTCCTGGGTGCGGCGCCAGTCCTCGCTCACCTGGGCGAAGTTCGAGGCCGCCGAGCCCTGCCAGCTGCCCTGCAGGGCGTTCAGCTTGCCCATCATGGCCTTGACGCCCGACTCGATCTCGCCGGCCAGCCGGTTGATGTCGCCGGAGGCGGCGGTGATCTGCCCGGTGTCGACCTTGAAGACGCTGCTCATGGTT
>CAYRLV010000855.1:0-1451 GCA_964425155.1 uncultured Ornithinicoccus sp.
TGAGGATGTTCATCATCGGCACCGGCAGCACGTGGGCGTTGGGGCCGCCGACGTAACGGAAGAGCGGCAGCGAGGCGGAGTCGGCGGCGGCCCGCGCCACCGCGAGCGAGACCCCGAGGATCGCGTTGGCCCCGATCGTCCCCTTGTTGGGGGTGCCGTCGAGGGCGAGCATCTCGGCATCGATGAGCCGCTGCTCGCTGGCCTCGAAGCCCAGCAGCCGCGGCGCGATCTGCTCCATCACCGCGTCGACGGCCTGCTCGACTCCCTTCCCGGCGTAGCGTGCCTCGTCACCGTCCCGGCGCTCGACCGCCTCGAAGGCCCCGGTGGAGGCGCCGGAGGGCACGTCCGCGCGGGAGATGGTGCCGTCGTCGAGGGCCAGCTCGACCTCGACGGTGGGGTTGCCTCGCGAGTCGAGGATCTCGCGGGCGCCGATTGCCTCGATACTGGCCACGAACCACTCCTGCTGGGTGCTGGGGGCGCCTGCTCACGTCCCGGTTCCGGTTACCCCGCGAGCCTAACGGGTGCAAGACGCTCCCCCAGTGAGCGACTCAGCCAGAGGACCGACTGGCGGGGCACCGGTCACTCGTACTGAGTGTGCGGTGACGTTCGTCAGGACTTCTCGATCTGGACCTTGTCGATGTCGCCGACGAAGAAGTCACAGGTGATGGTGACCTGGTTACAGTTGGTTTTGCCGCCGATGGTGAGCGGGACGTTGTTGCTGATGCTGCCGATGGTGCCGGTCTTGGTGTGGGTGATCTGGTCATCGATGGTCATGGTGACCTTGTTGCCGGTCCGGCTGCACACGACGGTGTGCCACGCTCCGTCATCCAACTGCACGCCGGAGTTGACAAGAACGTGACCATCGACGCCACGGAAGAGACACGTCAGGTGTCCCTTCGGCTGCTCGAGCTTGAAGTAACCGCCCCGTGCCCCATGCTGTCCCTTCTGCAGGATGTTGCCGAAATTATGGGTCGTCCGATAGCGCAGTGTGATGCTGAAGTCGCTGGTGCCCGGGTTGAGCCGGTCATCGTTGACACGGACCAATCTGGGCGTGTCTGCCGGAGTCTTGTTGGGCCGCGCCCAAGGAAACTTGTAGGCCGTCTCGCCCTGGATGACCCGTCTGGTCTTGACGTCCTTCCCGATGCTCCCCGTGATGCCGTTTCCGCTGGCATCGGACATCACCGAGGCACCTTGGCCCTCGTTCATCTCCCAGTCGGCCAGCATCGACGTGCCCCCACCCCCAGGTGGGTCGTCGTCGCCTGGACAGATGTCTGCGGTCCGGACTGCGCCGCCGAGCTTCTCATCATCCGACCCGAGGATGCCAACCCCGTGGCCACAGGCGATTCCCTCCACCTTGTGCCCGTCGTAACGACCTATCTCGACAGGAGTCGCCAATTTCAGAGCGGGTTTCCCGGATTTCCAGATCCTGGGGATCGTGCCGACGTCGTAGA
>CAYRLV010000856.1:0-1449 GCA_964425155.1 uncultured Ornithinicoccus sp.
CTGACCATCGACCCGCAGCGGCTCGCGACCATCCGGGGCCGGCGGGTGCGGGCCCTGGGCGCGCGCACCCGCGGACGCGACGGCTACGCCGAGCTCAACCGCATCTACGACGAGCTCGAGGAGGTCGGGGCGATCCACAAGCGCCTCGGCTGCCCCGTGATCGACACCACCTCCCTCGCCCTCGAAGAGGCCGCGGGGAGGGTCATAGACCTCGTCGACGATCGTCGCCGAGCCGCTTCAGGCGAGCACCAGGGCCACACCGTGATACCCGAGGAGAAACGATGAGCACCAGCCCCACCGCCGCCCCGTCCGCACGCGACGACGGGGCCACCACGGACGCGAAGTACATCTACGACCTCTCCGAGGGCGACGCGTCGATGAAGCCGCTGCTCGGTGGCAAGGGCGCCAACGTCGCGGAGATGACCAGGATCGGCATCCCGGTGCCCGACGGGTTCACCGTGACCACCGCCGCCTGCATCGAGGCCACCAAGAACGACGGGCAGTGGCCGGCCAGCCTCTGGGACGACATCCAGGCCGCCCTCTCCCGGCTCGAGGAGCGGACCGGTCGGGTCCTCGGCGCCGCGGACAAACCGCTGCTGGTCTCGGTGCGGTCGGGCGCGGTCGTGTCGATGCCCGGCATGATGGACACGATCCTCAACCTCGGCATCAGCGACGAGTCGGTCGAGGCGCTCGGCCGGGAGGCGGACAGCCCGCGCTTCGCCTGGGACGCCTACCGGCGGTTCATCCAGATGTACGGCGAGGTCGTCGAGCAGGTGCCCGCCCACGTCTACGAGGACGCCCTGGTCGCGCTCAAGCACCAGCGCGGCGTCACGCAGGACACCGAGCTCACCGCGGACGACCTCCAGGGGCTGGTCGCGACGTTCAAGGACCTGTCCCGCGAGCACATGGGCGAGGAGCTGCCCACCGACCCGCGCGAGCAGCTGCGCCGCTCGGTCGACGCGGTCTTCAAGTCGTGGCTCAACCCGCGCGCCGACGTCTACCGCCGCGCCAACGACATCCCCGCCGACCTCGGCACCGCCGTCAACGTCATGCAGATGGTCTTCGGCAACCGCGGCGAGACCTCGGCCACGGGAGTGTGTTTCACCCGCAACCCGGCCACCGGTGAGAAGGAGCTGTATGGCGAGTTCCTCACCAACGCGCAGGGCGAGGACGTGGTGGCTGGCATCCGCACCCCGCGGCACCTGTCGGAGATGGAGGACGTGCTGCCCGACGCCTACCGCGAGCTGCTCGAGACGATGAAGAAGCTCGAGGAGCACTACGGCGACATGCAGGACATCGAGTTCACGGTCGAGGACGAGAAGCTCTACCTCCTGCAGACCCGCAACGGCAAGCGCACCGCCTCCGCGGCGTTCAAGGTCGCGCGGGCGCTCGTCGACGAGGGCGTCATCGACGAGCGCGAGGCCCTGCGCCGGATCGAGCCGGCCCAGC
>CAYRLV010000857.1:0-1448 GCA_964425155.1 uncultured Ornithinicoccus sp.
TCGGGGTCGGCGGACTACTTCCTGCGGGTCATCGACGCGCTCGGCCAGGAGCTGAAGTTCTCCCTCGACGTCCCGTGGCGGGCGCTGCCGAAGCGGGCGAAGGAGGCGTTGCTGCACGGGCGCAACCACAAGGTGCACGTCCGCTACCGCAACCGCTACGGTCGCGAGCGGTCCTACAGCACCGGCTTCGAGGGCGTGGTGCCGTTCGTCAAGCGGCGGCACGCCGAGACCGACTCCGACTGGAGTCGGGAGCGCTACGCGGGCTACATGCGCGAGGTGCCGTGCCCGAGCTGTGGCGGGGCCCGGCTCAAGCCCGAGTCCCTCGCCGTGCACATCGGCGGGCGGAGCATCTCTCAGGTGTGCGCCCTGGCCATCGCCGACTGCGCGAAGTTCCTCGCCGAGGTCGACTTCACCCCGCGCGAGCACGCCATCGCCGAGCGGGTGATCAAGGAGATCGACGCACGGCTCGGCTTCCTGCTCGATGTCGGGCTTGACTACCTCTCGCTCGACCGACCGGCCGGCACCCTGTCCGGCGGTGAGGCCCAGCGCATCCGACTCGCCACCCAGATCGGCTCGGGCCTGGTCGGCGTCCTCTACGTCCTGGACGAGCCGTCCATCGGGCTGCACCAACGGGACAACCACCGGCTGATCGAGACGCTCACTCGGCTGCGCGACCTGGGCAACACGTTGATCGTGGTGGAGCACGACGAGGACACCATTGCGGCCGCCGACTGGGTGGTCGACATCGGGCCCGGGGCGGGCGAGCACGGTGGACACGTCGTGCACGCCGGCACGGTGGCCGGGCTGGTCGAGCACCCCGACTCGATCACGGGGGAGTACCTCTCCGGGCGGCGCGAGGTCCCGATGCCGGTCGTGCGGCGCCCGCAGGACGGGCGGGTCGTGACGGTGGTCGGTGCCCGTGAGCACAACCTGCACCAGATCGACGTGAGCTTCCCGCTGGGCAACTTCATCGCCGTGACCGGGGTCTCCGGGTCGGGCAAGTCCACCTTGGTCAACGACATCCTCTACACCGTGCTGGCCAACCAGCTCAACGGAGCCCGACAGGTGCCCGGCCGGCACAAGACCGTCAAGGGACTGGAGCACCTGGACAAGGTGGTCCACGTCGACCAGAGCCCGATCGGGCGCACTCCGCGCAGCAACCCGGCGACCTACACCGGGGTCTTCGACCACGTCCGCAAGCTGTTCGCCGAGACGACCGAGGCCAAGGTCCGCGGCTACCAGCCGGGCCGGTTCTCGTTCAACGTCAAGGGCGGCCGCTGCGAGGCGTGCTCGGGCGACGGCACCATCAAGATCGAGATGAACTTCCTGCCCGACGTCTACGTGCCCTGCGAGGTGTGCCACGGCACGCGCTACAACCGCGAGACGCTCGAGGTCCACTTCAAGGGCAAGACCATCGCCGACGTGCTCGACATGCCGATCGAGGAGGC
>CAYRLV010000858.1:0-1445 GCA_964425155.1 uncultured Ornithinicoccus sp.
CGATCGCCATGCTGGCGGGTGAGTTGCGCCGTGCGATGCAGCTGCTCGGGGTGACCACGATCGGGCAGCTGCGCGAGGAAGGCCCGAGCATGGTCCAGGAGGTGAGTGCTAGGACCGCGGCCCACGACTGACCTGCTGCCCGTCCCGTGCTCACCGGCGCAGGTGCTGGGGGCTCCTTGTGCGACCCTTCCGACATGGACGCGGTGAAGACCTATCGCTACCTGCGCCTGTCGCTGATCGGTATGGCGGTGCTGATCGCGGCCGCCGTCCTGCACGAGTGGCGGGCGACGGGGTGGAGCTGCGTCCAGCCGTCCCTGAGCGACTACTACTACACGCCCGCCAAGGGCGCACTGGTCGGCGCGCTGGTGGCGATCGGGGTGGCCCTGGTCGTCGTCAAGGGCAACACGGACTGGGAGGACGTGTTGCTCAACCTCGCGGGAGCGGCAGCGCCGGTCATCGCGTTCGTCCCGACGGAGCAGAGCGGCGCCTGTCACTCGGTCCGGCAGCAAGCCCGTGGTACGACGGCCGCCGTCGCCAACAACGTCTTCGCCCTGCTGGTCGTGGGCCTGCTGGCGTTGGTGGCCGCAGCGGTCCTGGCGCGTCGCTCCCGGCCAACAGGACAGGGTGTCCGTACCTGCGACCTCGTCGGACTCGCAGTCGCCGGAGCGCTCTATGCCGGGTGCGTGGTGGTCTTCGTCTGGGCGCGTGCCGCCTTCCTGGCGCACGCCCACTACGCGGCGGCAGCAGTGCTCTTCTGTTGCATGCTCGCCGTGGTCTCGATCAACGCCTGGTCGGTGGCCCAGGGAAGGGCCGCGGACGACGGGCCCACCAGGAGGGACTACGCGAACGCCTACGCCGCGGTCGCGGTCGTGATGCTGGGTTCCGTGGTCCTCATGCTGGCCTGGCGCGCGGTCTTCGGTTGGGACCACGCGATCCTGTGGATCGAGATCATGCTCGTGGCGTCGTTCGCGGCGTTCTGGACCATCCAGACGCGCGAGCTGTGGCACGTGGGCCTCCGCATGCGCGCCGCGGAGACGGGTTGACCCGGGTCAGGATCCGTCCGACAGCGTCTCGCCGTAACCCTCGGTCATGTGCCGGGTCGACAAGCGCACGAGGAGCTCCCGATCATCCTCGAGGGAGGCCTGCAGGATCTCGCGGTGCTCGGCGATCATCCGGCCGACGTTCTCGGCGTCGTGGATGTAGGACCGCGTGATCCGGCGGCTCACCGGATGGTCCCAGAGCTGGTCCAGCATGCCCAGCAGCATCTGGTTCTCGGCCGGCTCGACCATGGCCTGGTGGAAGCGGCGATTGAGCTCGAACTGCAACGCCGCGTCCGTCGGATCCGCCTCGGCCATCTCCTCGATGATCGTGTTGATGCGTGACACCTGCACCCTGCTCAGCCGCCCGCACGCCTTCTCCAGCGCCATCACCTCGAGGTTGCGACG
>CAYRLV010000859.1:0-1442 GCA_964425155.1 uncultured Ornithinicoccus sp.
CGCGACATCGAGTGCGCGTTCTCCCAGCAACTTCTGGGGTGGGTGGGATCTAGGCTTGCTCGAGTGAGTCGGGAGCAGGAGGACACCAACCGCCGCCTGCTGCGCGCTCGCGACCGGATGGACCGCCGGTATGCGGAGCCGCTCGACGTCACGCAGCTCGCCGCCGTCGCCTACCTGACCCGCGCGCACTTCATCCGCGAGTTCAAGCGGGTCTTCGGTGAGACGCCGTACCGCTACCTGCAGCGGCGTCGCGTCGAGCGGGCGATGTTCCTGCTGCGCCACTCCGACACCAGCGTCACCGATGTCTGCACGGCGGTCGGGTTCAGCAGTCTGGGCACGTTCAGCCGGACGTTCACCCAGATCGTCGGGCAGTCGCCGTCGGCCTACCGGGCGGCGGTGGCTCAGGAGCGGCTCCGGGCGCCGACCTCGTTCGCGATGCGCTGGAGCCGCCCGGCCGGCGACCCTCCAGCCGGCGACCCACCGGCCGGCGACCCACCGGCCGGCGACCCTCCAGCCGGAGACCGACAGGTCGGAGATGAACAGAGGCGTCCAGGCGGGTCCTAGCCCCCTCGGTCGGCGAGCCTCTCGCGCCCCGTGTTTCCGTGTTTTGCGCCCGCGACCAGCGGCCGAGCGGATACTCGAAAGGACGGGCAAGGAGGCTGCCGTGACCGAAGGTGCGCTGGTGAGTGGCGGGATGTGGGACGCGCTGGCGGGGGCGTGGGATGCCCGAGGCGACTGGCACGCCGAGGTGACCCGCACACTGACCCGGCGGATGGTCGACGACCTGCAGGCCGAATCGGGTCACCGAGTGGTCGAATTCGCCTGCGGTCCCACGGCGGACGCCGCTCTGGAGGTGGCGCGTCGGCACCCGGACTGTGACATCGTGGCCACCGACATCTCGCCGGCCATGCTCGCTGCGGCCGAACGACGCGGCCAAGGGCTCCCCGTGCAGTACCGGCTCCTGGACGTCACTGCCCCGCACCTGCCCGACGCCGGGGTGGACCGCGTCGTTGCCCGCTGGGTCTACATGCTGTTGCCCGAACCGGAAGCCGCGTTCGGGCAGGCACGCAGGATCCTCTCGGCAGGCGGCCGACTGGTCTTCGCCGTTTTCGACGAGCCGGCTGCGAACACGTTCTTCATGCTGCCGGCGTCGGTGCTGATCGAAGCAGGCACGCTGGCCCCACCACGCCCGGGCGAGCCCAGCATGTTCGCCCTGGCGGACGCCGAGCACACCACCGAGATGCTGCACCGGGCCGGCTTCTCGCACGTCGCCCACACGCCGGTGGACCTGTCCTACACCTTTGCCGACCCCGACGACCTGTGGTCGTGTGTCGCCGAGTTCACCGGCCCGGTCTCGTTGGCGATCAGCCAGATGTCCGACCCCGAGGCCGCACGGGTCCGCGCCGAGGTCGAGTCCCGGGCGGCCGCCTTCGCCGACGGTG
>CAYRLV010000860.1:0-1442 GCA_964425155.1 uncultured Ornithinicoccus sp.
GGCAACGCCAAGCTGCGCGGACTGGTGAAGGACGTGATCGAGCGCGGCGCATGGAGACTGGCCTGGATTCCTCCGTCGCTGCCTTACGTCGAGCTGGCCGGTCCCTATGCGGAGCCGGGCCTGCGCGACTTCACCAAGCGGCTGATCTTCTCCGCATGGACGGTCGTGCCGAAGACCATCGGCGCGCTGGTCAGCTACGAGGCCGAGCGCCGACTCCGGGATGCGACACAAACCACAGAGCGCGCGTATGACGCGCCGAGAGCGACAGCGCTCCTCACCTTCCAACTGAGCGAGGGAAGGCTCACCGGGATGCCGGTCCTGGGCATCCTCTATCCCTCTGTCGTGCTTGCCGAGGCGGGAGACCCGCTGCTGATCGCACGTGAGCTCGACCTCGCCTTTCCCCTGCCGCGGGATGCCTACCTGGACGCGGTCCGTGGGCGGGTCGAGCGGCTGCTGTCCAATCTTCCTGATGGCCCGGATCACGGCCCCGAGGACGACGCTTGGTATTGGGCGCCCGCCTTCCTGCTCGACCACCAGTCCCACCCCGAGACCCAGACAGAGACCCTGCCCTGGGATTCCGGTGACGACAGCACTGACCAGCGGTCTCGGCTCACCGACCACTTGGCGCGCGCACGCTCGGTCACCGCCGACGAGCTGGGCCGGAGGCCGTCCGACCTGGTGGAGGTGTTGACGTTCCTGGCCGCCTCCGGTCCGGGCAACGTGGCGCTGCGTGCCCGCACGCGGAGCGTCGGCGACCAGAGCCTATTCCGCCACCCCGAGGTCCGTGCAGGAGCGGCCCAGATGGCGTGGGCGCTGCGCTCCTTCTTCAACCGCCCCGAGATCATGGCCGTGGTGCGAGGCACCGCGCCCGAACTTCCCTATTGGCGGGCGGTCCTCCGGCATGGCTTGGACGGCAACCTGCAAGCAGTCTTCGACGAGTATCTGCACGTGCTCTTCGAGTCCGAGGGGCTGTATGGGAAGCCGCTCGACGACCACACCGAGCCACTCGTCAGGGCGGTCTCTGCAGCGCTGTCGCTGCGGGCCAGCAATACCAACCTGCACATCTTCGAGACGGACGGGCGGACCGTCACACTGGACCGAAGCCGTCATCTGCGGTCGCACTTCGCGGTGCGGTTCGGCCGCCAGCGGACGGCGGACACCCAACAGGACCAGCGCGAGGGCGCGGTCCGCGCGGCATACAACTCGCCCTTTTGGCCGTTCGTGCTGGCCTCGACGTCGGTGGGCCAGGAGGGACTGGACTTCCATCAGTACAGCCACGCGGTGGTGCACTGGAACCTGCCGAGCAACCCGGTCGACCTGGAGCAGCGGGAGGGCCGAGTGCATCGCTACAAGGGACATGCGGTCCGCAAGAACGTCGCACGGGTCTACGGCAGCAATCCGTCAGTGACCGAGACAATGGACCCGTGGGGGCGGATGTTCGA
>CAYRLV010000861.1:0-1442 GCA_964425155.1 uncultured Ornithinicoccus sp.
TGGGTGCCACGCTTCTTGACCCCCGCCATGCGCAGCCCCCGGGACGCGAGTCGACGTCCGTAGGAGGCCAACTCGGTCTGGATCGTGCGGTCGATCCGCAACAGCTGCTCGAGTCGGTCCGGGGTGGTTTCCGGAGTCACCGTCAGCCGAGGGATGGCGAAGGGGTCGTCGTGGGTGTGGCTCATGAGGTCGCGTACGGCGCATGCGTGCGAGAAGCCAAGTTGCTCAACCAGATCCCGAACTGCTCTGTTCGAATATCCGAAGGGGTAGGCAAAGGATCCAACCTCGCGGCCCAGCCGGTCCTCGAGCAGGGACTTCGAGAGGGCGACCTCGCGTGCGGCGGTTCTCCGGTCGAGCAAGTCCATCTGCGGGTGCGAATGGCTGTGCGCCCCGCACTCGACGCCGTGGTCAGCGATCTCTTGCAGTTGCGACCACGACAACAGCTGTCGTCCGTCCTCCGCCTCGTCCGCAAGCCACGCACTGCGCCCTCCGACGTAACCGGTTGGCACGTAGAGCGTGGCGACCATGTCGTGCTGGGCCAACACGGGTAGCACCGAGTCCGCGAAGTCGGCGAACGCGTCGTCCACGGTGATCGCCACGAGTCGCTGCGGCAGCGGAGCCTCTTGCTCACGCATGCGCACGAGTTGACTGAGGGTGGTCGTGTGATACCCCAGCATCCTGATGCGTTCCATGTGGTCGGCGAACAGCTGTGGGGGGACGACGAAGTCGCGGAAAGCCTCTGTCGCAGTCGAGCTCACGCTGTGGTACATCAGCACCGGGACGTAGTCCTGAGGACTGGTCATTCGGCGATCACCACTCCCACGGGGTCGAGGTCGACCCTTCGCAGGTCGCGTCGCATCTGGTTCAGCTCGTTGGCACGAGTGCGCGGCGACGCAACGATGACTGCACGAGAGAACCCGGTGGACAACGTGGCGGCTTCGCGATTCAGCAGCGCGGCGGCCCGACAGGCGCGGGGATCGCGTCCGTCACCCCAGAACATGGCGATCGGACTGTAGCGAGCCAGACCAGCGCCCAGCCCCTCCGTGTTGACGGTGACGGGCATTGAGCCCTCGGCGGCGTGCGCCACGTCGACGCGACCTAGGATCGGCAAGTCGCCCAGCACCCGGGGCGAGGGGCGCCGGCCCAGACGTCGCTTCGACTGGCCGGCGTAGAACGCCAGCACCATGCCGAGGACGAGTCCGAGCATGAGGCCGGATCCGCCCTTCTTGAGATACCCGTCACGCGGTTCCGCGATCACGACTCCGCTGGTGACCTCCCCGGCAGGTGACGGCGTTGAGCGGATACGGGCGATCGTCGCCGCCGTCTGACGCTGCTGGTAGACGAGGCCCGACAGGCGCTTGCGCAACTGGGGGTTGACACTGTTGCCGGCATCGTCGATCACTTGGCGGGTGGTACTGACCTGTTTGTTCAGCACGGTGTTC
>CAYRLV010000862.1:0-1437 GCA_964425155.1 uncultured Ornithinicoccus sp.
CCTCGCCCTACGAGGAGCCCACCGACGCCGACCTGACGGTCGACACGACCGGCCGGTCGGTCGGCGACGTGGTCGCCCAGGTGCTCGACCTGCTCGTCCAGGAGGGGCTCGTCGAGCTCGACCGGTCGCTGGTGGGTGGGCCCGCGCATGGGTGACCTGCTGACCACGACCGCCCTGTCGCTGCTGGTGGTCAGCTTCCTCGTCGGCATCGTCATCGGGCTGACCGGCATGGGCGGTGGCGCTCTGATGACGCCGGCGCTCATCCTGTTCGGCATCCCGCCGTCGACCGCCGTGGCCAACGACCTGGTCTCGGCCGCGTTCAACAAGAGCGTCGGTGCCGCGGTGCACTGGAAGGGCGGTTCGCCGCACGTGAAGCTGGCGCTGTGGCTGGTCGCGGGCTCGGTCCCCACCGCCTTCGCCGGGGCGTTCATCATCAAGGCGGTCGCGGCGGGCCAGGCGCAAGAGGACTTCATCAAGCTCGCCATCGGCGTGACGCTGCTGATCACCGCATCGACCTATGTGCTGCGGATGTACCTGCAGATGGTCAAGAACCTGCACGACGACGTGCCGCACGAGGGCACGCCCGAGCCCCGGGTCAAGCCGCTGCCGACCTTCCTGATCGGCGCCGTGGGCGGGCTCCTGGTCGGGCTCACCTCCGTGGGTTCGGGGTCGTTGATCATGGTCGCCCTGGTGCTGCTCTATCCCCGGATGTCGCCCCGCCGTCTCGTCGGCACCGACCTGGTGCAGGCCATCCCCCTGGTCGTCTCCGCCGCCATCAGCCACGTCATCGTCTCCGGGGTGGACTGGGCGGTGCTCATCCCCCTCGTCGTCGGCGGGATGCCCGGCACCTTCCTCGGCGCCAAGCTGGCCGGCTGGGTCTCGCAGTCGGTGATCCGGCGCGGCATCGTCATGGTGCTCAGCCTCACCGGGCTGTCCATGCTCCGGGTCCCGCCCGAGTGGGTCGGGCTGATCGGGGCGGGCCTGCTGATCCTCGGCCCGGTGGTCTGGGGTGGGATCCGCCGGCTGCACGGGCTGACGCCGTTCGAGTCGCTGCCAGCGGGTGGCTCCCATCACAGCCACGATTCGCCCACACGAGCGCCTGGCGATCGGTGAGGCTGCGCAAGCAGATGCTCCCCCGTCGGGCGAAAGGGATATCAACCGGCTGCAGTTTGCCGAGAAGGCTTCCCTCCCGCACGCCTCCCGTCGCCGGTACAGGTCGCCACCGGGTTGGACTTTCCCGAACAGGTGCAGACCCGGGACCGGCAAAGTCGTCGACGCCCGCTGATCAACGACGCCGACTGACGACGTCGCCGGGCGCACTCCTCTCCCGGACACCGCGGAGCTCCCCGCTCAGCGGCTCTGTCCCGCGATGTCCTCGTAGAGCTTGCGCGCCCACCGGTGCGAGTAGGCCGGGTTGGGGGTGCGCCAGCGCGGCCC
>CAYRLV010000863.1:0-1435 GCA_964425155.1 uncultured Ornithinicoccus sp.
TGGCCTCGTCGGCCGGCTTGGTCGTCAGGATGGTGAGCTTGTGCTTCTTGTCGGCAAGAACGCGGACGCCCATGCGGATCAGTCCTCCTCTGCGCCGCGCTGGGCGCTGTCGATGGCCGACAGGACGTCGGCCTTGGTGGTTGCGCCGGCCAGGTCGATGGCGGCCCGGTCGGCGTAGTCGCGCAGCTGCGCGACCGTCCAGTTGTCGGACGGCTCGGGGGTCCGCTCGGCGCGCTGCCTCGCGGAGGGGCTGGCGCGGAACTGGTCGGCGAACCGGTGGCCCGGCTCCAGCCACGCGCGGGGGACGAGCTGCTTCTCGCCGGCGGCGTTGACCGCCTCGGTGAAGCCGCTGGAGGGCAGGGTCGAGGGCATGACGAGCAGCCCCTTTCGGGTCGGGGTCGGTGGGTGGTCAGGAAGGCTGGGAGACGACGCGGATGGTCGCGTTGCCGACGACCGGGTGCCGGTTCGTCGACCCGTAGGTGATGTCACGGTCCGTGCGGGCGTTCCCCTCCGACCGCTCCCACACCGCGACGACGTGGCGCCCCTCGACGACCAGCGGCGCCGGGGCCACCAGCCCGTCACGCACCCGACGCAGCCGCGTGTGCACGTTGCCCTCTGTCGTGTCGGTCAGGGTCAGCAGCACAGGCACGTCGAGCGTCGCGTCAGGGCCGTTCAGCGGCAGGTCGTCCGGGTCGCCCCAGGCCGGCGACGAGACCGACGCATACGGCGGCGCGACCGTCGACGGCACCTGCCCGACATGGCACGGACACCCAGCCAGGGCCGCCACACGGTCACGCAGCGCGTCCAGCTCGCTCACAGCAGACCGTCCAGGATCTTGCCGACGTACTCCTCGAGCGACGAGCCGGCGGCGTCGAGGTGGATCTCCGGGTCGGGCACCGTGCCGCCACCGCCACGAGCACCACCGAAGTACGCGAAATGCGCGAGGTCGCCGACAGTCTTGCCGGCGGTGCGTGGGCCGATCTCGGCACGGACGTGCTCGGCGAAACGGTCCACGTCGTAGTCGATGACGTGCGCCACCTGGCCGAAGTGACGCGACGCGGCCATGTCGGCGCGCATCGCCTCCTTGACGTTGCCCGCCTCAGCCTTCACCGACGACTCGACCTGACCCAGCAGGTCGGCAGCGGCAGCCGCGGACAGGTCACGCGCCAGGGCGTCGAAGTCGGAGGCGTCGAAGGTGAAGGAGACCACGTCAGCTCACCTCGTCCACGTAGACACGGGTCGCCGTCGCCCACGTCTTGTACGGGCCGTCGTAGGACACCCGGTAGCGGCGACCAGCCAGGCCACCGATCGACGCCGTCACGAGCACCTCGTCGCCCGGCTTCACCGCCGGCGACGACACAGGCAGGTGCAGCATCGTCCGCTGCACCGTGACCGTCGCGCCACCCACGTCCGGGGTCGACTCGTGCGGCACGAA
>CAYRLV010000864.1:0-1434 GCA_964425155.1 uncultured Ornithinicoccus sp.
GGCGCGGGGGGTGCGGGGTGGCTCTCATCGGCGGCCGCCGAGGTGGAAGGTCAGGGCGGTGCGGCCGACGGTGACCCGGTCGGCCTCGTTGAGCCGCTGCGACCCGATGCGCTCGCCGTTGACGAAGGTGCCGTTCGTGGAGCCGAGGTCCCGGATGGTGGAGACCAGGTGCGGCCCGTCGCTCGTCACCCGGATCTCGCTGTGCTGGCGGGAGATGCCGGGGTCGTCGAGCACGACGTCGGCGCTGTCGTCGCGGCCCAGCACGGTGATCGCGCCGAGCAGCGGGTAGCGCTGGCCGTCGATCTCCAGCCAGGGCCGGTGGGTGACGCTGCGGTTCGAGCGCGGGGCCGGCTGCGCCGGGGTCGGTGCCGGCTGGGGCGTGTAGCTCTGGTGAGCGGGGGCGGGCGGCGGGGGACCGGCCGGCTGGTGCACGGGCGCGCCCGCGGCGGGTTCCGCCATACCGGGGTCGTCGGGTGGCTGGTGCTCCCGCGCCTCGTGCCGGGGCTGGGGGAGGTGCTCCTGGCGGCGGGCGGCGCGCGCCGTCTGCGGGCGCAGCTGGAACACGCCGGTCTCGAGCTCGTCGTTGCAGTCCAGGTGGACGTGCACCGGCCCGCCGGGCGTGTAGCGCTGGGTCTCGGAGTGCTCCTGGGCCGAGGCGACCAGCTCGTCCCGCAGCTCGTCGGCGTAGGCGGTGAGGTGGTCGTAGTCGGTCGGGGAGAGCTCGACGGTGAACAGGTTGGGCACGATGGTGCGGCCGTGGCCGAGCTTCGCGGCGCGGTCGTCCATCGCCCGGCGGATCGCGGAGGCGATCTCCACCGGCTGCACGTCGGACTTGAAGGCTCGGGCGAAGACCCCGTTGACCGCGCGCTCGATGCGCTGCTCCACGCGGTCGAACAGACCCATCTCGCCTCCTTGCTCGTCTCGGCCCTGTCTCGGGTCGTGCCTCCTCGGGCACAGCGGCTCCCCGTGCGAGTAGGGCGCACGGCCTCGATGGTCGATGGTAACTGTCGCGCCTTGGCGGGGGCGGGGTGCAACACCCCGGTTTGTGCGGAGGGGGGTCCGTGCAGCACACTATGGGGGCGCGCGCGAGTGGCGGAACGGCAGACGCGCTGGCTTCAGGTGCCAGTGTCCGAGAGGGCGTGGGGGTTCAAATCCCCCCTCGCGCACCAACGAGAGAGGGACCCCCACGCTTTTCGGGGGTCCCTCTCTCGTTGGTATCGAACAGGTGGATTTGGGAGGAGTGCGAGCGGAGCGAGCAGGACGGCTCCCCCCTCGCGCACCATGCAGAAGAGGGACCCCACGCTTTTCGGGGTCCCTCTTCTGCATGGTAGGTAAGCATGTGGATTTGGGAGGAGCCGGAGCGCAGCGGAGGCGACGGTTCCCCCCTCGCGCAGGTGGTGAGCGCACGAAGCGAGCAGGCGGGATCGGGCGGGC
>CAYRLV010000865.1:0-1432 GCA_964425155.1 uncultured Ornithinicoccus sp.
ACATCCGCTCGGGGTTGAGGAACCGCTCGAAGATCAGCCCGTGCGGCACCGGGTCGAGGTCGGTGATCCGCATCGCGTAGGCACACATCGAGCCGGCGCCCGAGCCGCGGCCGGGGCCGACCCGGATGCCGTGCTCCTTGGCCCAGTTGATGAAGTCCGCGACGACCAGGAAGTAGCCCGGATACCCCTTACCGACCACCACCTCCGTCTCGTACTCCGCCTGCTTGCGGGCGTAGTCGGGCACACCCTCGGGGAAGCGCTCGTGCAGGCCGCGCTCGACCTCCTTGACGAACCAGCTCGTCTCGTCCTCGCCCTCGGGCACGTCGAAGCGCGGCATGTAGCGCCCCTCACCCTCGGTGAAGGACACCTCGCACCGCTCGGCGATCTCGAGGGTGTTGTCGCAGGCCTCGGGCAGCTCGCGCCACAGGTGCCGCATCTGCTCGGGGGTCTTGAGGTAGAACTCGTCCGCGTCGAACTTGAACCGGTCGGGGTCCATCAGCGTGGAGCCGGACTGCACGCACAGCAGCGCGGCGTGCGCCTTGGCGTCCTCGGCGTTGGTGTAGTGCAGGTCGTTGGTGGCCAGCAGCGGCAGGTCGAGGTCCTTGGCCAGGCGCAGCAGGTCCTTCATGGTCCGGCGCTCGATCTCGATGCCGTGGTCCATGATCTCGCAGTAGAAGTTCTCCTTGCCGAGGATGTCGCGCAGCTCGCCGGCCGCCTCGCGCGCCTCGGCGTACTGCCCCATCCGCAACCGGGTGTTGATCTCGCCGCCCGCGCAGCCGGTGGTGCCGATCAGGCCCTGGCCGTAGGTCGACAGCAGCTCGCGGTCGATGCGCGGCTTGAAGTAGTAGCCCTCGAGCGAGGCCAGCGACGACATCCGGAACAGGTTGTGCATCCCGTTGTTGTTGCGCGCCAGCAGGGTCATGTGGGTGTAGGCACCGGACCCGCCGACGTCGTCCCGGCTGTTCTCACCGTCGCCGAACTTCACCCGCGTCTTGTCGGTGCGGTGGGTGCCGGGCGTGAGGTAGGCCTCGACCCCGATGATCGGCTTGATGCCGTGCTTGCTCGCCTTCTTCCAGAACTCGTAGGCCCCGAAGACGTAGCCGTGGTCGGTCATCGCGACCGCCGGCATCCCCATCCCGGCCGCCTTCTCGCACAGCTCGTCGATGCGGGCGGCGCCGTCGAGCATGGAGTACTCGGTGTGCACGTGCAGGTGGACGAAACTGTCCCCCGCGGCGGGGGATCCGGACTGGGTGGACATCGCCGTCGAGTCTAAGCCCGCGAGCCGACAAGATCGTCGAGCGCCTCACCCGTGCGGCCGACTCGCCGGGGTGACCTGCGTGACGTATGGCGCGTGCCCCCCATACAAGCTCGTCTCGCCGCCGCTCGGGTCATCTGGTCGCGGCTCAGGCGGCGATGCGGTCCAGGGCCTCCT
>CAYRLV010000866.1:0-1427 GCA_964425155.1 uncultured Ornithinicoccus sp.
GGTCGAGGCACCGACATCATGCTCGGCGGCAACCCCGAGTTCACCGCGGTCGCCGCGCTGAAGCAGGTCGGCCTGGACCCGGAGGAGACCCCGGAGGAGTACGAACGCGCGTGGGACGAGGCGCTGGACGAGGCCGAGAAGGCGGTCGCGGCCGAGCACGACGAGGTGACCGAGCTCGGCGGGCTCTACGTCCTCGGCACCGAGCGGCACGAGTCCCGGCGCATCGACAACCAGCTGCGTGGTCGCTCCGGCCGACAGGGTGACCCGGGGGAGAGCCGGTTCTACCTGTCTTTGCAGGACGACCTGATGCGGCTGTTCAACGCGGCCATCGTCGACCGCTTCATGCAGTCCGCCAAGATGGAGGACGACGTCCCGATCGAGTCCAAGATGGTCTCCCGCTCGATCCAGAGCGCGCAGAGCCAGGTCGAGGCGCAGAACTTCGAGATCCGCAAGAACGTCCTCAAGTACGACGACGTGCTCAACAAGCAGCGCGAGGTCATCTACGAGGAGCGCCGCCGGGTGCTGGAGGGGGAGGACCTCGAGTCGGAGATGCGCACCTTCGTCAATGACGTGGTCGTCGGCTACGTCACCGAGGAGACGAACTCCGGCTTCGCCGAGGACTGGGACCTCGAGCGGCTGTGGAACGCGATGAAGGCGCTCTACCCGATCTCGCTCTCCCTGGAGGACATCGAGCAGGCCGCGGGAGCGCGCGGCAACATCACTGCCGACCTGCTGATCGAGGAGCTCACCTCCGACGCCCAGACCGCCTACGACCGGCGCGAGGAGGAGCTCGGCTCCGAGGTGATGCGCGAGGTCGAGCGGAGGGTCGTGCTGTCGGTCCTCGACCGCAAGTGGCGCGAGCACCTCTACGAGATGGACTACCTCAAGGAGGGCATCGGGCTGCGGTCGATGGCCCAGCGTGACCCGCTCGTGGAGTACCAGCGCGAGGGCTTCCTCATGTTCGAGGCGATGAACGACGCCATCAAGGAGGAGTCGATCACCTACGTCTTCCACGCGGACATCGACGTGGAGGGCCTGCAGGCCGAGCTGGCCGCCCGCCGGTCCGCCGAGGAAGGCGCCGACGGCGAGACCGCGGGGGAGGAGGCCGACGCGCCGCAAACGGTGACCGTGAAGGGCCTCGAGGCGCCGCGACCGGCCGCCTCCCTGCGTTACTCCGCGCCCTCCGAGGACGGGTCCGTCCAGGAGCGGGACGTGCGCGCGGACGGGACGTCGAGCGACGCCGCCCCCAAGGACCAGCCGAACCGCAAGGAGCGGCGGGCCAAGAAGAAAAAGAAGCAGAAGTCGCGCCGCTGACCCGACGCGGCGCACCCCCTCACCCCCGGAACTCGCTGCGAATGGTTGTTGGATCACAGGCGGTTCCCTCGCGCAGATCCAACAACCATTCGCAGCAGGGACTGGTATGGGGG
>CAYRLV010000867.1:0-1425 GCA_964425155.1 uncultured Ornithinicoccus sp.
ACGTCGAGACCGACCACGAGTTCGTCCACACCGTGACCCACGAGTGGAACCACGGACTCGGCGAGATCGTGACGGCCCTGCTCGACGTCGGTCTCGAGGTGACCGCCCTGCTCGAGCACGAGACGGTGCCCTGGGAGGCGCTGGCCGGGATGATGCGGCAGGTGGAGGTGCTGCCCGCGGACGCGAGCGGCGGGCCGGTCCTCGAGTGGTGTCTGGCGGACCGGCCGGAGCGGCTCCCCGGGACCTTCACCGTGCAGGCCCGGAAGCCCCGGTGAGCAGCGGTCAGCGCTCCATGCCGTAGTCGCGGGTCACCGTGGCGACTCGCACCCGGTAGTCGCGGTACCAGATCTCGCGCCCCCGTTGCTGCGCGACGAGGTGCTCACCGACCTGCTTCCACGCCCGGGCGGCCTCCTCGTCTCGCCAGTAGGAGACGGTGATGCCGAGGCCCTCCCGCGCCGACTCGATGCCGAGGTATCCCGGCTGCTCGCCGGCGAGCTGCTCCATCTGTGCCGCCATCGCGGCGTAGCCCTGGTCGCCGTCGGTGCGCGTCGAGGTGAAGATGACTGCGACATAGGGCGGTTCGGGCGTCTGGGCGAAGGGCGGCTGCACCTGCCCCAACCTAGTCGCTCAGCGCAGCCAGGTCGCGACGAACCAACCCACGCCGTATGGCGCGCCGCGCCACGTGAGCTCGGCCCGCCATCCGCCTGCGGTGCCTCGCGTGTCTGCCGCCACCGCTTCGAGCAGCGACCAGAGGTCGGCGCCCTCGGCACCGAGTTCCCGGCCCACGGCCGGGTCGAGCTCGGCGAAGGCGACGGGGTCGGCGACGGACAGCGCCTTGGCGACCTGGTCGTCATACTCCTGCGCGCGGGGGTCCTCCCGGCGGGGGGCCTTCGGCCCGTGACAGGCGGCGCCGTCGGCGACCAGCACCAGCCCGATCGGGGAGGAGTCGGTCACGAGCTCCTCGGCGAAGGAGCTCGCCGAGCCCGGGCGGAGGGTGAGCCACTCCGCAGCGCCCCAGTCGGGTGCCGAGGTGGGATCGGTCGCCACGACGTCGGCCACCAACCGGCGCGCCACGAGGAGCGGGGTAGGGACGCGGCCCGGTGCGGTGTCCGACGGCGAGGGTGCAGCAACTTCGCTCGGCCGTGGCGTGGACGAGGCTTCCGTGCTCTGCCCGGGCCCGGGGCGCTCGTCGAGGGCCGGCAGGTCCAGCGGTGGCCCGAACGTCCGATCCGTGAGAGGCCCCGCCAGGTCACGGGTCCCGACCGCCCGGTCCTGGTCGGCGTCGGCCCGTCCGACGACCACCAGCCGCGCCCCGCTGCTGGTGCGGGCGCCGCCGGACACCACGGTGGCCACGGTGTGCAGGGCGGTACGGGCTCGTTCACGCACGGTCTCCGCTTCGGCGGCCGCTGCGCCCATCAGCTCGGG
>CAYRLV010000868.1:0-1423 GCA_964425155.1 uncultured Ornithinicoccus sp.
CCGGGCTGCTGCGGCTGGCCCTGGTAGGGACCCGGCTGCTGCGGGGGCTGGCCCTGTTGCCCCTGATAGGGACCGGGCTGCTGCTGGCCCCAGGGCGGCTCCCCGCCCCCCGACTCGGGCGACGGTCGGTCCGGGCCGACGGGTGGCTGTTCAGACATGCTGGGCTCCCCTGCGAGTACTGGCCGTCGAGGCCAGGGATGGATGGTGATGAGGTGTCGTGCCTGCGACGCGAAGATCGTGCGTGTGGTTCCCGCCCCATCACCGGATGTCGGGCCGTCGTCGATGTCGGCCCTGCGAGGGCAGGATGCCCGGTCACGGGGTGACAGCCGGGTAAATTCTTCATCTGTGACCATTTCGTGACCTTGAGCGACGGCGCCGCCCGCGCACCGGTCGGCACGCCGAGGTGACCTGCAAAAAAACATGGGTGTAAGTCGGCGTGTCTGCTACCGATGTCACCTCCTGTGCGTCATGATGCCCGCGGGATCGGTGTGACTCGTGTTCCCAGTGGGACGAAATCGCCCTAGTCTCCCTCGATGTGACTTTCCGAGGGAGTGGTGTCGTCGTGCCGTCTCGTCGTCGTACGGCCGGGCTGACCGCGGTGACCGCGGTGGGTTCGGCGCTCGCCGTGGTGGTGTCGGCGGTGCCGGCGCAGGCCAAGGTCGACCCCGTCTACCCCTCGGCCGGTGAGGTGCAGGCCGCCAAGTCGGCGGTCACGAGCAAGAAGCAGCAGGTGAGCGCCCTCCAGCAGCGTCTCGACGCGTCATACGCCCGGGAGATCGAGGTGCGCAAGGAGGCTGGTGCGGCCGCCGAGAAGTACAACGGGGCCCGGGTGGCGCTGCAGCAGAAGCGCCGGGCGGCCAAGGTCGCCGCGAAGAAGGCGGCGCAAGCCAAGAGTGAGGCGCATTCGGCCAGGCTCGCGGTCGGTCGGCTGGCCGCCGGGATCTACCGACAGGGCGGCAGCCTCGGTGACCTGGAGATGTTCCTCTCCAAGGGTGGACCGCAGACGGTGCTCGACCGGGCCGCCGGCTTCTCCGTGATGGGCAAGTACCGCAACCACACCCTGGAGCAGGCCTCGGCCACCTCGCAGACGGCAGCCGCACTGCAGCGGCAGGCCGCCCGAGCGAAGGCCCAGGAGGCGGCCGCCGAGCTGCGCGCCAAGCGCGCGCGACAGGCGGCCGAGGCGAAGGTGGCCGCCGCGGAGAGCGAGACGAAGCGGCTGAAGGGCCAGCAGGCGGCGATGATGACCGAACTGGCGCAGCTGCGGCAGACCTCCGTGCAGAAGGAACGTGAGCGCCAGGCCGGGCTTCGCGCCGAAGCGGAGCGCCGCGCCGCCGAACGCGCCCGCAAGCGGGCCGAGGCGGAGCGTCGTCGCGAGGCGGCCGAGCGCCGCGCCCGGGCCGAGGCCGCTCGCAAGGCCGCCGAG
>CAYRLV010000869.1:0-1418 GCA_964425155.1 uncultured Ornithinicoccus sp.
ATCATGGTGCCACGGGCCTCGGGCTGCAGGGCCTTGCCTGGTATGACCGCAGCTCAGATGAGGGCCAAACCGTTGCCCGGGCAGCGGGCGGCCAGGCCGTAGCCGATCATGTTGATGCTGCCGCCGATTTCCATCGGAGTCATTTCTTGGTTCCTTTCGATCTGTCCTGTCGGGCAGGTCTGTGGGTGGTCAGTGGTCCTCGGCCAGCGAGGAGGCCACGTATTGGGCGGTGAGAACGGTGAAGATGTAGGCCTGCAGCAGCCCGATCAGCAGCTCCAGGGCGAAGATCGCGAAGCTGAACAGCAGCGACAGCACGCCGGCACCGCGGTAGACCATGTTGTCGGCCTGCCACAGCAGGAACCAGCCTCCGGTGACGAACACCAGCACCACCAGGTGGCCGGCGAACAGGTTGGCGAACAGTCGCAGGGCCAGCGTGAACGGCCGCACGATGAAGTTGGACAGGATCTCCAACGGGATGATCAGCCACAGCAGCCACCAGGGCACCCCGGCCGGCACTGTCGCCAGCTTGAAGTAGCGCAGGCCGTGCTTGTGGATGCCGGCACCGACGTAGATCAACCAGGTGAGCGCCGCCAGCCCGTAGGCATATCCGATGTTGGAGAACGACGGGTACATGGTGAAGAACACCTGGCCCCACAGGTTGTTCACCCAGATGAAGGTGAACAGGCCCAGCAGGTACGGCAGGTAGCGGCGGCCGTCGTGCCCGAGCACGTCCCGGGCGACGCCGTTGCGGATCTGGTTGTAGAACGACTCGGCGAAGTACTGGAACTTGCCCGGCACCATCTTGTGGTTGCGCGAGGCCGCCAACCAGAAGCCGATGACGATCGCCGCACCGACGATCACCATCAGCGTCCCGCGGTTCAACCATTCGAGTCCCGGGACGTCGACGATGGGGGGCAGAGCGAAGTCGTCCACCCCGGGGACGTTCCAGCCACCCTCGGTGTCCAGCGGTACCAGACCCAACAGACTCATGCGTCACTCTCCTGCGGCGCGGTACCCCGGCCGAACTTCGCAATCACGGCATAGACACCCAGTCCCATCCCCAGCACCATGCCGAGGGGGAACAGGAAGACGGTCCCGAGCAGGTGGTCGCCCAACCACCCGAGGCCGCCGTAGAAGATCAGACCGGCGATCAGGTACGACAGCACCCGCATGCCCTGCTCCATGCCCTGCTTGCCGGTGCCGTACTTCATGCCCGGCTGCAGGCGCGCCGCGTCCCAGCCCTCCATCGCGAACGCGCGCTTGGTGCGTTCGCGGCGGCGCTCCTCGACAACGGCGTCCGGGAGGACGTGATCCACTTCGAACTGTTCGACGCGGGCCACGGCGGCATCGACTACCGCTACCCGTTGGCGCTCGCCTGGCTCTGCCGGCGCATCGCCCCCTAGCCCGGCGGCGCGGGG
>CAYRLV010000870.1:0-1413 GCA_964425155.1 uncultured Ornithinicoccus sp.
AACCGGACGCCAAAACCGCTACGCGGTTTCGTCGCCGGTTACTTCAAGCGTTAGTCGCAATGGGAGGCTTAATGTCACAGGAGGAACAGAAAGATTCCGTGCAAGTCGCCTACGGCGCTCTTGAGCATGTCTTCAATAGGTATTTCAATGCCAAGGCGCATGAGAGCAACCGGCATCCTGTCGGCCACCCGTCACGCGTTGAGGCAGACCTCTCGGAAGTTGAAAAGGCTCACTTGGGACTGCTCCAAAGCAAATTGCACGCAACAATCGCTCAAGAATTCATGCAGTCACTCGCGTCTTCTGCGGAGCAGAGCAACAAGCTTGGTAAACGGGTATTCTGGCTCAATGTGGTTCTTGTCATTCTCACAGCAGTCATGGCGGCATCAGCAGCACTCCCGCTATTTCTATGAGTTTGCGTCTAACCCGGCGTTCAAGCCGACGCCTCACCGCTTCGCGGTTCGCCGCGGCTTAACTCTGCGTTAGATGACACGGGAGGTTTCGATGTGGTATTGACACTTTTCGCTATATTGGCCTTTGCACAGTCGGGTATTCCGCCACAGCCTGCGCACACTTCCAAGGTAGATCTCAGGCCGACCATTCATATGTTCGAGAAAGCTTCCGGACTTCCTCACTTAACGCCAGAGTCGGCCTTTACGTTAAGGGTATGGTGGGTTCCGGTTATGGTGCCCGAGATAAGTGGCATAGCAATAAAAAAAACGCAGCTTCGAACCATCAGCGCAACGTCCGCGTATACGCATGGGAAGTACATGGTCAATCATGCTCGCATTGGCTCTGCGACAAATGTATCCAACTTAGGCCGCATCAAAGCGATTGTGTCGAGTCTTGTGCCGTATAGCGGCACGGCGACTTCGTGCGGTGTTGCTGACGGCGTAACCATCTTGATTCACGCAGTTATTCAGGGTCACGTCATCAAAATTCAGGCTGGTAACCCTACTTGGTGTGACGGTAACTTATCTAAAACAGTCGTTCGCCTTCTGCATGAGATACAAAGTCAGGTTCCAGCGGAAGCGTCATCTAACACGGCGCTCAAGCCGACGCCAAACCGCTCCACGGTTCGCCGCAGCTTAGCTCTGCGTTAGGCCTTTCATGAGATCACGCGACGACTACGATGCAGCTCTTCATATCGTCGGGGAAGTAGTGCGCTCGTGGGATCCTTACAGCCTCATCAGCTCTGGCGCGCCAACCAATGAGTTCGACTCAGAGATTGCTCAGGTGGTCACTCTCGTACCTGACATTAGTAGCCCCTCGGCGGCTGCGGCTGCTTTGTCTTCAGTCTTCTCTGCGGCATTCGAGCCCGAGCTTTTCTCTCCTACTCAATGCTCGGCTCCTGGGCAAGAGCTCTTTGCTAAGCTTGCTGCGGCTGGGCTTGTTCCGCAGGCCTAACATCTCGTT
>CAYRLV010000871.1:0-1411 GCA_964425155.1 uncultured Ornithinicoccus sp.
TGCTCCCCCTTCTGCTCGTCGACGCCCGTGGCATGGTCTGGGTCGTCTACCTGGTGATGCTCTGGCAGGGCTGCGTGCAGCAGTTCTTCACCCCGGCCGAGCAGTCCCTGGTGCCCCACCTCGTGCCGGACGACCAGCTGCTGACGGCCAACGCCCTCAACGGTCAGGCGCGCGACGTGGCGCGGCTGGTCGGCTCCGCGCTGGGGGGCGTGGCGGTGGCCGCCGGTGGGCTGACCTTGCTGACCCTGCTCGACGCCGCGAGCTTCGTGGGGTCGGCAGCGCTGCTCTGGCGGATGCCGATCCGACCCGCCGGCGGCACGCCGGGCACGAGGGACGACCGGGTCCGGCAGCGGTTGCGGGAACGGCTTGCCGCACTGCGCACGGAGTGGGTGGACGGCCTGCGCACGACGACCGCCGAACGGGTCCTGCGCGTCATCCTCGTCTTCAGCGTGGTGACCACCGTGGGAGAGGGCCTGATGGGCACGCTGTTCGCCCCCTTCGTGCACGACGCGCTGGACGGCAGCGGCAGCGACTACGGCCTGATCGTTTCGGTGCAGGCCGTGGGCGGCATCGTGGGTGGGCTGGCGGCCGCCGCCGTGGCGGACCGGGTCTCGGCGACCAGCCTGTTCGGGTGGGGCGCAGTCGCGTTCGGCGCCATCGACCTGGTGATGTTCCTCTACCCGCTGGGTTACGTCGCCGTGTGGCCCGCGGTGATCTGCATGATCCTGGTCGGGGTCCCCGGCGCCTTCACGCTTGCGGGATGCATGACGCTGGTGCAGCGGCACACCGGTGCGCGCCACCGTGGCCGGGTGATCGGCGCGCTCGGCGCGGTCGAGGGCCTCGCGGTGGTCGTCGGCACGGTGGCCGCCGGATTCCTGGGCGAAGCCGTCGGCATCATCCCGGTGCTGGCCGGTCAGGGGGCGGGCTACCTGCTCGCCGGCGTGGGGGTCGTCGTCGCGCTGCGCGGTCACCACGCGAGCGACTCAGGCCGGGCTGCGACCGAGTCCGCGGTGGGGTGATCGGCCGACGGTCGAACGCGCCGTGTCCCTCAGTCCTCGAGACCCTGCTCGTCCCAGGCGCGGTCCTCCTCGTCCCACTTCTCGGTGTTCTCCCGCGCGTGGGCGAGCGCCTGCTCGGCCTCCTCGCGGGTGTCGTAGGGACCCAGCACCACCTCGTTGCGGCTGCGGTTGCTGTCGTCCTCGACCTGACCGCGGTCGACGTTGTACCAGTACTTCACGAGAAACCTCCGTGGTCGGCGCGGCCTGCTGATGCCTAGACTCCACCGTATGTCGATCAGCTATGCAAGCGTCGCACCCGCCGAGGTCGGCCCGCGTCGTGGTGTGCCGGTCGCCATCCCCCGGCCGGAGTACGTCGACCGGCCGGCACCCGCGCCCTTCACCGGCTCGGAGGT
>CAYRLV010000872.1:0-1407 GCA_964425155.1 uncultured Ornithinicoccus sp.
GCACTTCCTGCGCGTTGCTCAGGGAGGTGGACTGCTGGTTGATCCGGGTCCCCGTGGAGGCGCCCTGCTCCCTCGCTGCCCGGAAGTCGTTCGGGTCCAGACCTCCGGGGAGGTTCTGCATACCCTGCTCCACCGCGCCGCTCACGACGTCGCGGACGTTGCCGCCCGCAGCCACGTCCCTCGCGGCCTGCCGGACGGTGTCGGCCATTCCCATCTTTGCCCCTCTGCTGGTGGTGTCGGCACACGACGGGGGAGTCCCCGTGGGCTCGACGGTCCGACGAGTGAACCACGCTCGACGGTTCCGTGGCAGGGGTACCAGGGTCCTGGCCGCCGGATGTGATGGAAACGGTATGGGGGGGTGGTCACCTGTCGCGCGGCCGGTGACCACCCGTCATACCGTCCCCGGCGCTCCTGCGCGGTGGGGTCGTCCCGCACCGCGGTCGCCGCGATACCCTCCCTCCGGCCGGCCCGGACACGACGAGAGGACTCCGACGCGATGAGCGCTTCGACGGGTGGCCCGTTGCAGACCGTGCGGTTCGCCCCTGCGGGTGGTGGTGGACCCGCCCTGGCGATCCACGGCGGAGCCGGTGCCTGGTCGAGCGAGCTGCACCTGCACGCGGCCGACTACGAGGGCGGCCTGCGGGACGCGCTGGAGGCGGGGTCGGCCGTGCTGCGCCGGGGCGGCAGCGCCCTGGACGCCGTCGCTGCCGCCGTGGTCAGCCTGGAGGACAACCCGCTCTTCAACGCGGGTCGAGGTGCGGCGCTGACCAGCGAGGGCACGGCCGAGCACGATGCCGCGGTGATGGACCACCGGGGCCGCGCCGGGGCGGTGGCGGTCAGCCGGCACGCCCGCAACCCGGTGCTGGCGGCCCGCGCCGTGCTCGAGCAGACGCCGCACGTGCTCCTCGTGGGGCCGAGCGAGGCCGCGGTGCGCGGCTGGGGCGTGGCCACGGCCGAACCGGGCCACTTCATCACCGCCGCCCGGCGGCGTCAGCTCGACGACGTCCTGGCCGGCCGCCGCGAGGCGTCCAGGTCGGGCACGGTCGGCGCCGTCGCGGTCGACGAGCGGGGTCGGCTGGCGGCCGCCACCTCGACCGGCGGGATGGTCGGGCAGAGCGAGGGGCGGGTCGGGGACTCGCCCATCATCGGCGCGGGCACCTTCACCCATCCCGACGCAGCCGCCCTGTCGTGCACCGGCGAGGGTGAGGCCTACCTGCAGGGAGTCGTCGCGCACGACATCGTCAGCCGGATGCGCTATGCGGGATCGTCGCTGCAGGGCGCGGTGCAGCAGACGTATGACGCGGAACTCACCTCACGCTCGGCGAGCGGGGGCACCATCGCGGTGACGCCGTCGGGCGAGCTGCTCGTCGCCCACAACAGCCCGGCGATGTTCGCCGGGTGCTGGAA
>CAYRLV010000873.1:0-1407 GCA_964425155.1 uncultured Ornithinicoccus sp.
CGAGGACGCCGAGGCGCCGGCGGACGGTGGCTTCGGCCCCGACTCCGCCGCCCCGCTCGAGGACGGCTCGGCCCCCGAGGGCTTCACCGTCAAGGGCAACAAGGACTCGATGAAGTACCACACCACCGAGTCCCAGTGGTACGACAAGACCGTCGCCGAGGTGTGGTTCCGCACCGCCGAGGCTGCCGAGGCCGCGGGCTTCACCGCCGCCGGCGCGGCCGCCAAGGACGCCGACGACGAGTCCTGAGCGTGACTGGAGCGCAGCCCGTCCTCCCCGCACCGGGGGAGGGCGGGCTGTCGCGTGTGCGGCTGGACTTCGGGTATGACGGCACGCACTTCTCCGGGTGGGCTCGCCAGCCCGGGCTGCGCACCGTCGAGGAGGAACTGTCGGCCGGCCTGACCACCATCCTGCGGGCGGGTGAGCCGGTGCGCCTGACCGTGGCCGGCCGCACGGACGCGGGCGTGCACGCCCGCGGGGCCGTGGCCCACGCCGACGTCGCCACGGAGGCGTATGCGGCGTTGCCGGGCCGCTCCGACCGGGACCCCGGTGCCGCCGCGGTGACCCGGTTGGCCGGGGTGCTGCCCGCCGACATCGTGGTGCGCCGGGTGCGGCTGGCGCCGGAGGGCTTCGACGCCCGGTTCTCGGCGACCAGCCGGCGCTACCGCTACCGGATCTGTGACCGTCCGGAGCAGGCCGACCCGCTCCGCCGGCACGACACGGTGCTGCACCGGCGGCGCCTGGACGTGGCGGCGATGCACGACGCCGCGCAGGGCCTGCTCGGACTGCGCGACTTCGCCGCGTTCTGCAAGCGGCGCGAGGGGGCCACCACCGTGCGGACCCTGCTCCACTTCTCCTGGGACCGCGACCCCGACGGCACCGTGGTCGGCACCGTGGTGGCCGACGCGTTCTGCCACTCGATGGTCCGCTCGCTGGTCGGCGCCGTGGTGCCGGTCGGCGAGGGGCGCAGACCGCGGGACTGGCCGCACGACGTCCTCACCGCGGCCCGGCGCGATCCCGCGGTCGCGGTGATGCCGGCCCACGGCCTCAGCCTCGAGGAGATCACCTACCCGCCCGACGAGGAGCTCGCGGCGCAGGCGAGCCGGGCACGCGCCATACGGACGCTCCCCGGCTGACCCACCACACGAGTGGCACAGTTCGCGACGAGTGGCACAGCTCTACCTGTGCCACTCGTCCGGAACTGTGCCACTCGAGGTGTCCTGCTCCCGATATCGGTATGACGCGGGCACCCGCCATGCGTCACAGTGGACCCTCGTGGGACACGTCGACGTCAACGCAGTCAGCTACCAGCTCCCCGACGGCAGGCCGCTGCTCGGCGAGGTGAGCCTGCGCGTCGGCGAGGGCGCCAAGATCGCCCTGGTCGGGCCCAACGGCACCGGCAAGACCAC
>CAYRLV010000874.1:0-1406 GCA_964425155.1 uncultured Ornithinicoccus sp.
CGGTCTGGCCGACAGCAAGGATCCGGGCGGGCCCACGTAGGCTGCCGTCCCGTGAGCACCCAGCAGGCGGCCCCCGGTGACCTCCCGACCGCACCCCTGGTCGCGCGCACCGTGCCGATCGACGACCCGGGGCCGCTGCTGGCCCTCCTCCCCGCCGACCGGGGCCCGCACGAACTGACCTCCTGGCTGCGCGGCGCCGACGGCCTGGTCGGCTGGGGCCGCGCCCTGACCCACACGTCGACCGGGCCGTCCCGGTTCGAGGACGCCGAACGCTGGTGGCGGGACGTCGTGGCGAGCGCGGTGGTGCGGGACGAGGTCGACCTGCCCGGCACCGGGCCGGTCGCGTTCGGCTCGTTCGCCTTCGCCGAGGACTCCGCGCGCGGGTCCGCACTCGTCATACCGGAGGTCCTGGTGGGTCGGCGTGGCGGCCGCTGCTGGCTGACCACGGTGGGGGTCGCCTCCCGGCTGCCGGGCACCCCGCAGGTGCGCCCGTCCCAGCCGCCCCGACCGCCCCGGGGCGTGGCGTTCGCCGACGGCGCGCTGACCGGCGCGCAGTGGACCGGCGCGGTGGCCGAGGCGGTCGACCGGATCACGACCGGGGCGCTGGACAAGGTGGTGCTGGCCCGCGACCTGGAGGTCAACGCGCAGGGGCCGGTCGACCTGCGGTGGCTGCTGACCCGGCTGTCCGAGCAGTACCCGACCACGTGGGTCTTCGCGGCGGACGGCCTGCTCGGCGCGACCCCGGAGATGCTCGTGCGGCTGGAGAAGGGCCTGGTGACCTCGCGAGTCCTCGCCGGCACGATCCGGCGCACCGGCGACGACGAGCACGACCTGGCGCTGGCCGCGTCGCTGGCCCGGTCGTCCAAGGACCTCGAGGAGCACGAGTACGCCGTGCGGTCGGTCGCCGACGCCCTGGCGCCGCACTGCATGTCGATGAACGTGCCGGAGTCGCCGTTCGTGCTGCACCTGTCCAACGTCATGCACCTGGCCACCGACGTCACCGGCGTGCTGGCGAGCGATGTCACCTCGCTGTGCCTGGCCGAGGCGCTGCACCCGTCCGCGGCCGTGTGCGGCACCCCGCAGCCGACCGCCGCTCGGCTGATCGCCGAGCTGGAGCAGATGGACCGAGGCCGGTATGCGGGGCCGGTCGGCTGGGTGGACGCCAGCGGCGACGGCGAATGGGGCATCGCGCTGCGGTGCGGGGCCATCGACGAGACGACCCCCGACCGGATGCGGCTGTTCGCCGGCTGCGGCATCGTGGCGGGGTCCGACCCCGAGGCCGAGCTGGCCGAGTCGGACGCCAAGTTGGTGCCGATGCGGGACGCCTTCACCGCCACGCCCTGAGGGGCCGGCCACCCACCGCCTCCGCTCGGGCGGGTGCGCCCGTGCTCACTGGCGGCCGCTCC
>CAYRLV010000875.1:0-1406 GCA_964425155.1 uncultured Ornithinicoccus sp.
CCACGCCCACCCGGCTGCGTCGCGGGCGGACACCGACCGGAGCCCCAACCGGCGGCGGTAGCGTGAGCCCCACGGGTGACCCCCGTCCCTGCCGTCGTCCCTGGAGGAGCTGCCGATGCGTGCGCTGGTGAAACCCGCTGCCGGACCGGGCCTGGAGCTGACCGACCGTCCCGAGCCGAAGGTCGGCCCGGGTGAGGTCAAGATCCGGGTGCTGCGCGCCGGGTTGTGCGGCACCGACCTGCACCTGGAGCAGTGGGACGACTGGGCCGCCAGCACGGTGCAGCCGCCGCTGGTCCTCGGGCACGAGTTCTTCGGCGAGGTGGTCGAGGTCGCGGACGACGTGGACTCGGTCGAGGTGGGGCAACGGGCGTCCGGCGAGGGCCACGTGGTGTGCGGGACCTGCCGCAACTGCCGGGCCGGCCGGCGACACCTGTGCATCCGCACGAACAGCGTCGGGGTGAACCGGGACGGGGCGTTCGCCGACTACGTCGTCATCCCCGCCGGCAACGTGTGGGTCCAACCGGACGACCTCGACCCCGACCTCGGGGCCGTCTTCGACCCGCTCGGCAACGCCGTGCACACCACGCTCAGCTTCCCCCTCGCCGGGGAGGACGTGCTGGTCACCGGGGCCGGACCGATCGGTGTCATGTCGGCCGCCGTGGCCCGCCACGTGGGGGCACGCAAGGTCGTGGTCACCGACGTCAGCGACTACCGGCTCTCGTTGGCGGAGAAGGCGGGCGCCGACCTGGTGGTCAACGTGGCGGAGCGCCGGATCGCGGACGCGCAGCGCGAACTCGGCATGCTGGAGGGCTTCGACATCGGGCTGGAGATGTCCGGCAACCCGTCGGCCGTCACCGAGATGATCGACAACATGAACCACGGCGGACGGATCGCCATGCTGGGCCTGCCGAAGGACCCCTACCCGATCGACTGGGGCCGGGTCATCACGCACATGCTCACCGTCAAGGGCATCTACGGCCGGGAGATGTACGACACCTGGTACGCGATGAGCGCCATGCTGCAGACGTCCGACCGGCTGCGCGACGCGGTCGCCTCGGTCATCACGCACCGCTACCCCGCCGAGCAGTGGCAGGACGGGTTCGAGGCCGCCCGCTCGGGACACTGTGGCAAGGTCGTGCTCGACTGGAGCTGAGCGGCCGCGCCCCGACCGGGCCACCCCGCAGACGATTCCCACTGTGACCACGAAGGAAGGCACCCGATGTACGGAGCAGTCAAGGACGAGATCGCCGCCACCTTGCAGGAGATCCGGGACGCGGGCCTGTTCAAGGACGAGCGCGAGCTCAGCTCACCGCAGTCCGCGCACATCACCACGGCCAAGGCGGAGGCGCTGAACTTCTGCGCCAACAACTACCTCGGCCTCGCCGACCACCCCGACGTCAAGGCCG
>CAYRLV010000876.1:0-1405 GCA_964425155.1 uncultured Ornithinicoccus sp.
TGCGGTGCGCAAATCACACGAGCGGCTCTGCACCGTCAGCCGCACCGTCGAGCTGGCGACTCCGGTGCGTGTCACGATCGATGAGGGGTAAAGGGCACCCGTGCGCACCGTCGGGATCGAAGAAGAGCTGCTGCTGGTCGATCCCGCGACGGGTGCCACCCGGGCAGTCGCCCAGGGCGTGCTCCACCACGCGGCTGCCGAGAAGTCCCGGTCCGGCGAGGACGGTTCCGAGTCGGTGCTCGAGGCCGAGCTGCAGCGGCAGCAGATCGAGACGCACACCGAGCCGCAGGAGCGGTTGCAGGACCTCGAGGACGAATTGAGAGCCCGTCGGGCCGAGGCCGACGACCTCGCCGGTCGCACTGGGGCCCGCGCGGCGGCTCTGGCCACCTCACCCCTGCCGGTGGACACCGAGGTCATGCCGGTGCCCCGCTACCTGCAGATGATCCGCCACCTGGGTCTCACCACGAGAGAGCAGTTGATCTGCGGCGCGCACGTGCACGTCGCAGTGGAGTCGGACGGGGAAGCGGTGGCCGCCCTGGACCGCATCCGTCCCTACCTGCCGGTACTGCTGGCGCTCAGCACGAACTCGCCGTTCTGGCACGGCCACGACACGGCCTACGCCAGCTTCCGCTCTCAGGTGGCGAGCCGCTGGCCTTCGTGCGGCCCGACGGACGTCTTCGGCTCGGTGGCCGAGTACCACCGGCTGGTCGAGCGCCTCGTGGCCACCGAGGTGCTGCTCGACGTGGCCATGGTGTCCTTCGACGCACGCTGCTCCGATCGCTATCCCACCGTGGAGATCCGGATCGCCGACATCTGCCTGGACGTGCGGGATTCGGTGGTGCTCGCCGGCCTGGCACGGGGCCTGGTGGAGACCGCCGCGCGCGAGTGGCGGGCAGGGGTCGAGCCGGCCAGCGTGCCGACCGACGTGCTGCGGCTGGCGAGCTGGCGAGCTGGGCGGTCGTCCGTCGACGGTCCGCTGCTCGACCCACTGACCGGCCGCCCCCGCTCCGCTGCGGACATCGTCGGCGAGCTGCTGGCCCACGTCGACGGCGCGCTGGCCTCGTGCGGCGACGGCCGGTGGGTCCGTGACGGTGTCAGCCGCATCCTGCTGGACGGCACGGGCGCCCACCACCAGCGTCGCGCGCTCGAACGCGGTGGTGACCTGCGCTCGGTCGTCGATGCCGCGGTCGAGGCCACCCATCGCTGAACCTCGGCGGCGGGTAGCCTGCCGTGGGTCGAGTTCTCAACGGATGCCGCAGTCGGCCAACTGGCCAGTGGAGGCACCCCTTGGTAGAGAAGGAGCCGCCGATGCCGTCCGCACCGTTGTCAGCCCAGGCCCTGGACATGCTCCGGAAGCCGAATCCCGCGGTGATCACCACGGTCCGAGGGGACGGGCAGCCCGTTT
>CAYRLV010000877.1:0-1405 GCA_964425155.1 uncultured Ornithinicoccus sp.
TTGGAGGCGACGGCGTTCGGCATCGCCGCAGCAGACTACGGGGTGGATCACGCCGCGCTGATGGGATTGTCCGCTGCACGACTTCACGGTGCGGTCCCTCGAGCACTCGCGGTCGCCTTGGTCGCAGTGCTCAAGAACCGGCCGCCGCTGCCGTTGTCCGACCGGAAAGCCCTGGTCCGCTTTGTCCGCCGCGACACTGACAGACTCGACGTCGAACGGATCACGACAGAGCTGGGTCCTGCTCTTATGACAACTGTCGAGCAGACTCTCCTGGATCTCGCACATCGACCGTCCCTGGGTGGCGCTGAAGACGAGACCACGTCGGCGATTCGGGCGCTCTGGCCACGCGCGCAGTTTGACCGACTAGCCGAGATCGCGAGCACCCAGCGCCTGCGCTCCGCGTTACGCCGTGCGCAAGAACTGAGGGTGGCCTGACCGTGCTCGATCCCGCTGAAGCTGCCGCCGTTGCCGACCAGTTCGGGGTAGCAGACGAACAAGTGCGCCGCGACCACTTGCTTTCGCACCTCTTGGCCGTGCTGTCCCGACGGCTACCCGACGCGGTGGTCTTCTTTGGTGGCACGGCACTCGCACGCACCCACCTGTCAGATGCCCGGTTGTCCGAGGATCTAGACCTGCCGGCCCTTCCCGGTCGCGCTGCTGTCGTTCGTGACGTAGAGCGGGCTCTCGCAGAGGGCGCACGCCGAGAATACGGCCACCTGACCTGGAATCCGCCACTATCGGCGGTCCGAGACGTCGAACCTGCAATCCTACGGACCGCGGATGGGCTTACCGTGCGCATCCAACTTTTGGACGCCAGGAGCTATCCCCGCTGGCCGGCCGAGCGACGCACGTTGGTGCAGCGCTACGGGGACGCGCCACCCGCAGCACTGACCGTGCCAACAGCAGCTGCTTTCGTCGCATCCAAGACGGTCGCGTGGGTGGACCGACGCGCACCCGTGATCTGTATGACCTGTGGGGACTTGCCCAGCTCGGCCTGATCAACCCCGCAGCAGCGCGACTGTTTGCGGACCTGGGCCCGACTGGTCGAGCACCGCAGCCGTTCATGTTCCGGACACCACCGAGCCAAGCGGAGTGGCAGACCCAACTGAGTGGTCAGACCCGGATCAGGGTCAGCGGCACGGAAGCGCTGACGACCGTCCGGCAGGCCTGGCAGGCGGCTGCGCGCCATCCTGAATGACACGGAGTCCCTCGGCGGCCTGTCCCCACCTACCACCAGCCGAAGCGCGGTCTCCGGGTCCATCGGTTGCACGACTGTGTCGATCCGCAGGACGCACCAGGTCGAGCCACGACGACCCGGCAACCAACACCTGGGTCATCTGCATCCGTATCCTGCCGGGATGATCGAGCTGCCGACCCCGCCGCTCCTGGAGCCGCCGACGACACG
>CAYRLV010000878.1:0-1404 GCA_964425155.1 uncultured Ornithinicoccus sp.
TGAAGACGACGGTCGCCATCTTGTTCTTGATCGCCGCCGCTCGGGCAACATCCAGTCCCAAGGTGGAGTTGTGTGTCGGGATCATCGACTCGCCTGCAAGGTAGAGGTGGGAGGAGTTGTCGACCTCCACGCAACGCACGGCGACAGGCGTCACCGGCCGCACATCCTTGATGAAGCGAGAGTCCCTCCGCTGGAACGTCCTCACTGAACGTTCCTTGTGGAGCAGCCGCTTGCGCTCGAGCGCAAAGACAGGCTCGTCACTGCTGAAGGTTAGCGTGTAGGCCGTAGAGGAGGCCTCCGAGCGGCCCTTCACGTGCTTCCGCGAGACACTACACCGATACCCCAAGCCGATGATCAACTCCCGGACGTCGCGCATCAGGCGAGGATCGGTTGTGGTGAACTGCACGCAGCCGCCGTTTGTCACGGTGCCGTCCGTGTCGAGCAAGCCGGCCAAAAGGTCACGCCGCTGAGCCTCGCTGGATCGCAGGTAGATGACCGGGATGTGCTTGTTGCCCAGCACCCCGAGCGAACGGAGGACGGCCTGCACGGTCCCGTGGTCGTTGCGACAGGCTTGGCACAGGCGCAAGCCCGAAGATGGTTCGCCGCAGTCAGGGCACCGGGGAGGCTCCGACTTGGGCGACACCAGGCGAGCACGGCCACCGCACACCTTGCCGCACGTCTTCACCTGGGTGGTCAGCGGGATGAACTCCACCCCGCAGACGACACAGTGACGGGCCGCCACAGTCTCCACGGGGAAGGCGAGGTGGTAGCGCATCTTGGCCGCACCAGGCTTCACGACGAGCCCCTCCGCCTCGAGGCGCATCACCACACCCGGGTCCGCAGTGGTGATCTGTGCGGCTGCCGTCGTCCCGTCACCGAGCCACGCCCCGAGGACGTAAGGGGCGAGCGGCAGCTCTTGATCTTTCAGCTGCAGTGCCTGCGCCACCTTCACGCTGTGGTTGAGCCGGCGCTCCTGCGTCGGCAGCCGCAAGGTTGCCGCGATCTCGGCGGTGGTGCGCACCTGAGCAAACGTTCGCTGCCTCTTGCAGCGATTTCGCCCATCCCGGGCGGCTTGGAACGACTTCCTGCTGGCACGGGTGTCTGTCAGCCACTGGTGTTGCTCGTCGGCGACGATCACCGAACCGTCGGAGAACTCGACCTCGTAGCAGGGGCGACCGTGCATCACCTCGGTCGCGGCCACCACGGTCGTCGGCCGCCCGTCCTCGCCGAGGAGCTGATCGCCGACCGAGACTTCACCCATCGTCGTCCACCCGGTCGGGGTCGGTAGGGGCGTGTCGACCGCGAGGGCCTTGCCAACGGCGGGTCTCGCTGCGACGACGATCATCTGACCGGGGTGCAGGCCGTTGGTCAGCGAGTCCAGGTCGGTGAACCCGGTGGGCACGC
>CAYRLV010000879.1:0-1394 GCA_964425155.1 uncultured Ornithinicoccus sp.
CGGGGCCCCCGCGAAGTATCGGAGCGCAGCGGAGAACTTCGTCGGATGACTCACGCCGGCTCCGCCACCAGGTCGATGCCCTCGGTGCCGACGACGGTCGCGTCCACCAGGTCGCCGACCTCCGGCATCGGCTGCCCGGGCCGCACCCGCACCAGGGTCATCCCGTCGACGTCCGGCCCCTGGTGCTCCGCCCGGCCGGCCGGCACCGGCTCGTCACCCGCCTCGTCGACCTCCTCGACGAGGACCCGCAGCGTCTCCCCGATCCGTTCCTCGGCGCGCTGCTCGTCCAGCTGCTCCACCAGCGTGGCGACCCGTGCCCGCCGTTCGGCGACGACGTGTTCGGGGAGCTTGGCCCCGTGGGTCTCCGCCTCGGTGCCGTCCTCGTCGGAGTAACCGAACACCCCCACGACGTCGAGGCGGGCTGCGGTGAGGAACGCCTCCAGCTCGGCCAGGTCGTCCTCGGTCTCGCCCGGGAAACCGACGATCACGTTGGACCGGATGCCCGCCCGGGGCGCGCGCTCGCGGACCTGCTCGAGCAGCCCGAGGAAGGACTCCCGGTCGCCGAACCGCCGCATCCGGCGCAGCAGCGGCGCGCTGGCGTGCTGGAACGAGATGTCGAAGTAGGGCACGACGCCGGGTGTCCCGGCCATGACGTCGAGCAGCTCCGGGCGGATCTCGGCCGGCTGCAGGTAGGAGACCCGCACCCGCTCGATCCCGTCCACCGCCGCGAGCTCCGGCAGCATCGTCTCCAGCAGTCGCAGGTCGCCGAGGTCCTTGCCGTATGACGTGGAGTTCTCGCTGACGAGGAACAGCTCCTTGACGCCGCGCTCACCCAGCCACCGCGCCTCCGCCAGCACCTCATGGGGTCGGCGGGAGAGGAACGCCCCGCGGAACATCGGGATCGCGCAGAAGGCGCAGCGCCGGTCGCAGCCACTGGCGATCTTCAACGGCGCCCAGGGCCGCTGGTCCAGCCGGGCGCGCACGACGCGCCCGCCGGCACCGGGACGGCGCAGCCGCTCGAGATGCGCCGGGACCGGGCCGTCGAGTCCCGCCGGCTCGGGGGAACGCGCCGCGTCCCCGTGACCCGGGACGGCCACCTCGTCGCTCTCGTCGTGCCGCGCGACCGGGGACAGCGGCAGCAGCCGGCGCCGGTCGGAGGGGACGTGCGAGACCGGCCGCTCGCCCGCCAGGATCGCGGACAGGTGCCCGGACATCTGCTGGTAGGAGTCGAAGCCGAGCACCGCGTCGGCCTCCGGCAGCTGGGCGGCGAGCTGCTCCCCATACCGCTGCGCGAGGCACCCGACCGCGACGACCGCCTGCGTTCGGCCGTGTTCCTTGAGGTCGGCGGCCTCGAGCAGCGCGTCGATGGAGTCCTTCTTGGCCTGCTCGACGAA
>CAYRLV010000880.1:0-1391 GCA_964425155.1 uncultured Ornithinicoccus sp.
CATCGGGCGGCGTCACCGGCGAGGGCGACGGCGCGGTCGGCGCGCAGTTGTGCTTGTTGCTGTTCGATGGCGGCCAGGTAGGACGGGTCCGGACGGTAGAAGCCGCAGCCACTGCATTGAAACCGGATCGGGCAGCTCTTTCCTCCGGCTTTCACGTTGCTCGGTTCGGTGCAGTTGCCGTACGCGGTCGCGACGCTGGCCCGTTCGTACGCGAGCTCCGACGCGAATGGCGCGGTTACTCCATTCCGGTCGAGGGCGAGTTGGGCTACCAGCTGGATGGCCTTCTGCTTCCGGGTCAGCGTCACCCGGTAGTAGCCCATTGTCGTGTCGATCTCTCGGTGGTCCATCAGGTCACGCAGCACGTCGACCGGGGTGCCGCTGTCGGCGTGTCGTTGGGCGAAGGCGTGCCGGAAGCCGTAGGGGTCAATGTTCTCGACGGGGAAGGCCGCAGCGGCTTCGGACAGTCCGGTGGGCTTTGGCGTCAGGGCGAGCCAGGCGACGAACGCTCGGCGGAACTGGGCGCCGTTCAGGTGCCCGCGGCGCGCTCGGTTGCGCGCACCAGGCGTTGGGAACAGGTAGCCCGCGCAGTCGCTCGGGACGTGCATGGTCGCCAGCCGGGCGGACCACTGCTCGATGACCGCGGCCGTCGCCTGGTCGATGGGCAGCCGTCGTCGACGCCTGCCGGCCTTGACGTTGTCGTAGATCAGGCTGGGCTGGCCGTGGGTGTGTTCGATGGGCCGGTCGGACAGTCTGGCTACTTCGCTCGGCCTGCGGCCGGTGTCGCGGAGCACTTGGTAGTAGACCCGGTACATCTCACGCAGGTCTTCGGCCGTCCAGCCGTGTGGTTCGTAGTTGGAGGAGGTGCCGAGCAGGTGCAGGTGGGCATCCAGGTGTGCGATCCACTCCTCGGGGATGGCGCGGCCGAGTTCGTCCTCGGCTGTCTCGACGGCGCCCAGCATGTGATCGGGGCGGACGCTGAAGGTTCCTGGGATGTCGTCCATCAGCCCGGCAGCCCGGGAGAAGTCGATGAGGCGTCGCCACCCGCCGGTGAGCGACCGTCGATGGCTGTGCGTGTACGCGGCACCGGTTTTGGGGTGGACGGCGGTGTGGAACGCCTGGCAGATCGCGCTCATGTCGCCTGCGCCCAGCCCACTGGGGTTATCGCCGTTCGGTCGGCCGGTGAGTACCGAGCTGGCCATCGTGACGATTTGGATGTAGCGGTGGCAGTCGGTGACTGGTGGGCGCAGCGCACGCAGCGCCTCACGGGTGATGTTCCGTAGCCATGACTGCCTGATGACGGTGAAGTCGAGTTGTCCGGTCACGGCCGGATAGAGGCGGCCTCGGCCAGCGTGCAGTCCGACGATCGCGCAGTCCCAGATGTCACCACTGGT
>CAYRLV010000881.1:0-1390 GCA_964425155.1 uncultured Ornithinicoccus sp.
GCCGGGTCCGGCCGGGTCGAGCGCGGCGGTCAAGGTCGCCTCGCTGGTCGCGGCGATGGTCGCCGGTGCGGACTGCATCGAGGATACCGATCTGCTGCGTCATGGCGGGATGGGCCGGCTGCTGACCGCCGGGCGGGCGCCGACCACGCTGGGCACTCACCTGCGGGCCTATCGCTTCGGACACGTGCGGCAGCTGGACGCGGTCGCGGCGAGGTTCCTGGCCGGGTTGGCGGATCGGGTGCCGGGGCTGTTGGCCGGTGGCCGGGGCCGGGGGTTCGTGGACATCGACGACACCGTTCGGGAAACCCACGGGTACGCCAAGCAGGGGGCCGCGTACGGCTACTGCAAGGTCAAGGGCCTGAACGCCCAGCTCGCGGTGGTCTCCACCCCCGAGGCGGCGCCGGTGATCGCCGGGGTGCGGCTACGCAAGGGCAACATCGACTCCGGGCACGGCGCTTCGCGGCTGGTCGGCGACGCCGTCGCGACCGCCCGGCGGGCCGGCGTGGCCGGGCTGGTCACGGTGCGCGCGGACAGTGCCTACTACGCCCACGCTCTGGTCGCGGCGGCCCGCGCCGCCGGGGCCAGGTTCTCGGTCACCGCGCGGATGGATGCCAAGGTCGCTGCAGCGATCGGCGGCATCGACAATTCGGCGTGGGTGGGCATCAAGTATCCCAAGGCGATCTGGGACCAAGACCAGCAGCGGTGGGTCTCGGACGCCGAGGTCGCCGAAGTGCCCTACACCGCGTTCACCTCCCGTAAGAAGGCCGAGCACGTCACGGCCCGGCTGATCGTGCGCCGGGTCAAGCGCCTCAACCCCAAACACGTACCAGCCGGGCAGGGCGAGCTGTTCGCCACCTATCGGCACCACGCCGTCTTCACCGACTCCGACCTGTCCATGCTCGCTGCAGAGGCCGAACATCGTGACCACGCGATCGTCGAGCAGGTCATCGCCGACCTCAAGGACGGGCCGTTGGCCCACCTGCCCTCGGGGAAGTTCACCGCCAACGCCGCCTGGACCGTGCTGGCCACCATGGCGTTCAACCTGACCCGCGCCACCGGTGTCCTCGCCTCTGCCCGGCACGGCCGTGCCCGAGGAGCCACCATCCGGCGCCAGCTCATCACCGTCCCTGCCCGGATCGCCCGCTCGGCCAGAAAGGTGACGTTGCACTTACCCCACGCCTGGCCCTGGCAGCAACCCTGGAGTCGACTGTTCACCGCCACCTGCGGACCACCCGCCGCCAGCACCACCTGACCACCCAGCCCACGCGGCGCGACCAAGGACCAAGTGGAAAAGCCGGGCAGACCGGCCGAACAGCCCTGCCCGACCCAAACATCACCGACCCGTCGACCCCAGAACCGCCCAAAGCGAACTCATCGGCGGATCGAGGCT
>CAYRLV010000882.1:0-1390 GCA_964425155.1 uncultured Ornithinicoccus sp.
TCTGGTCCTCGTGCGCCGTGGCGATGAACTCGTGGGTGTGGGCCGAGACACCGACCGTGATGCGCAGCATCACCGGTGCGACGACGTCCAGCCGCGCGGCGGCCTCGGCGACCCGCTCGATCTCCTCGAACGAGTCCAGCACGATGCGGCCCACCCCGTGCCGCAGTGCCGCGTCGATCTCGGCCGGGCTCTTGTTGTTGCCGTGCAGGCCGATCTGCTCCCCCGGCGTCCCCGCCCGCACGGCGACGGCGAGCTCACCGCCGGTGCACACGTCGAGGCGCAGGCCCTCCTCCCGGACCCACTGGGCGACCGCGGTGCACAGGAAGGCCTTGCCGGCGTAGTAGACGTCGGCGCCCCCGACGTCGGCGAAGGCGTCCTCGAACGCGAGCCGGTGGCCGCGGGCCCGGGCCCGGAAGTCGTCCTCGTCGAGCAGGTAGGCAGGCGTGCCGAACTCGGCGGCGAGGTCGCGCACGTCCAACCCGCCGAGGGTCAGGGTGCCGTCCGGCGACCGCGCCGCGCCGCGCGGCCACAGCCCGGGCGTCAGCGCCGCGAGGTCCTCCGGGGGGCGGTCGTGCGCGGGCACGACCGCCGTGTCGTCGGCCGCCATCGGCTAGATCCGCTCCGGGGCGGACACGCCGAGCAGGTCCAGGCCGGACGCGAGCACGACGCGCGTCGCGTCGTTGAGCCACAGCCGGGTGCGGTGCAGGTCGGTGATCGGCTCGTCGGCGCCCATCGGACGGACGCGGCACTCGTCATACCACTTGTGGAAGCGGGCGGCGAGGTCCTCGAGGTAGCGCGCGACCCGGTGCGGCTCGCGCAGGGAGGCGGCCTGGGCGACGACGCGGGGGAAGTCGCCCAGGGCGGCGAGCAGCACCGCCTCGGTCTCGTGGGTGAGCAGCGAGGGGTCGAACCCGTCGTCGCGGGACACGCCGTCCTCGCCGGCGAGCCGGGCGACGTTGCAGGTGCGGGCGTGCGCGTACTGCACGTAGAACACCGGGTTGTCGTTGGTCTGCCGGCGCAGGTCCTCGCCGTCGAGCGACAGCGGCGAGTCGGCCGGGTAGCGGGCGAGGGTGTAACGGACCGCGTCGGAGCCGATCCACTCCAGCAGCTCGCGCATGTAGATCGCGTTGCCGCGACGCTTGCCCATGCGCTCGCCGCTGATGTTGATCAGCTGGCCGATCAGGACCTCGATGTTGGTCTCCGGGTCGTCCCCGGCACAGGCCGCGATGGCCTTGAGCCGGCCGACGTAGCCGTGGTGGTCGGCGCCCAGCAGGTAGACCTTCTCGGGGAACCCGCGGTCCTTCTTGCTCAGGTAGTAGGCGGCGTCGGACGCGAAGTAGGTCGGCTCGCCGTCGGACCGGACGAGCACGCGGTCCTTGTCGTCGCCGAA
>CAYRLV010000883.1:0-1388 GCA_964425155.1 uncultured Ornithinicoccus sp.
CGACTGGTGGCTGTGCATGCCGGAGCCGTTGTCGCCGAAGATGGGCTTGGGCATGAAGGTGGCGGTCTTGCCGGCGTCCCAGGCGGTGTGCTTGATGACGTACTTGAACTTCATCACGTCGTCGGCGGCACCGAGCAGCGAGTCGAACCGGTAGTTGATCTCCTGCTGGCCCGCGGTGCCGACCTCGTGGTGGGCGCGCTCGACATCCAGTCCGACCGACTGGAGGTTGAGAGTCATCGCGTCGCGGAGGTCGGCGAAGTGGTCGGTCGGCGGCACCGGGAAGTAGCCGCCCTTGTACCGGGGCTTGTAGCCGCGGTTGCCGCCCTCCTCCTCGCGGCCGGTGTTCCACGCGGCCGCGACGGAGTCGATGAAGTAGTAGCCGGCGTTCTGCTTGGTTTCGAACCGGATGTCGTCGAAGACGTAGAACTCGGCCTCCGCGCCGAAGTAGCAGGTGTCGGCGATCCCGGTCGAGGTCAGGTAGGCCTCGGCCTTGGCGGCGATGTTGCGCGGGTCACGGCTGTAGGGCTCGGAGGTGAACGGGTCGACGATGGAGAAGTTGAGGATGAGCGTCTTCTCGCGGCGGAACGGGTCGAGGTAGGCCGTGGTCGGGTCCGGGATGAGCTTCATGTCGGACTCGTGGATGGCCTGGAACCCGCGGATGGAGGATCCGTCGAACATCTGGCCCTGGGTGAAGGCGTCCATCGTGAACGTCTTGGCCGGGACGTTGAAGTGCTGCATGATCCCCGGCAGGTCACAAAAGCGCACGTCGACGAACTGCACGTCCTCGTTCTTGATGAACTCGAGGCACTCTTCGGGGCTGCTGAACATCAATCCTCCTGTGGGCGGACCGACGCCTGCTGCCGATCCTTCGCCCCCGACACTATCGGCAGGGTGTTAATCGACCGTGACCCGAATGTTTCGCCGGTGTTTCGGGCCGTAGCCTTGACCCGTGCCTGATGCCACGCCCTCGGGGCGCGCTCACGACCGCGCCGACTCAAGTTATCCGGGTCAGCGGCTCGGCCTGCCCGAGGAGGGGCGGGGCTCGATGGCCACCCTCGGGCGTCGCTTGCTCGCCATCATCATCGACTGGGCCCTGTGCAGCATCATCGCCGCGGGCTTCTTCGACTACCGACTCGGCGAGGGTGAGGGCAGCCTCTGGCCGCTCCTCGTGTTCGCGGTCGAGAACCTGCTGCTGGTCGGCACGCTGGGGTCGACGGTCGGGCACCGGGCGCTCGGTCTGCGTGTGGTCCGGGACGACGGCCAGCCGGCGGGGCCGGTACGAACCCTGGTGCGCACCGTGCTGCTCTGCCTCGTGATCCCGGCGCTCGTCTTCGACCGGGACGGCCGTGGCTGGCACGACCGCGCCGCCGGCACGCTGATCATCCGCT
>CAYRLV010000884.1:0-1383 GCA_964425155.1 uncultured Ornithinicoccus sp.
CGGCAGGCACCCAGCGAGGCAGCGGCTGGGTAGGGCACCGCGACGACGCCTAGGGTTCTGGAGTCTGGGCGTCTCCCGACGCATCCTCGGTGGGTTGCAGGCCGAAACGGACGATGGCCTCGGCGACGGCATGGACGGTCGTGTTCCTGCGGCGCGCGTGGGCTCGGATCTTCTCGAACGCGTGCTCCACGCTGATGCCCTGCGTGGTGGCGACCATGCCTTTGGCCTGTTCGATGATGACGCGGCTGTCCAGGGCGTGCTGGAGCTGCCTGTTGAGCTCGACCTGACGACGTTGCTCGGAGGCGTTGAGCACGTAGGCGGTGGCCATGTCGGCCATCACCTTGGCCGCGGACAGGTCCTCCTGGCTCCACGTTCGTCGGGTCGCGCTGTAGACGTTCAGGGCGCCGACGGTGCGCCCTGCCAACCGCATCGGCAACGCGGCGACGGCGAGGACCCCAACCTCGCGGGCGGTGCGGTGGTAGTCCGGCCACCGATCGGGGTCGGCGGACAGGTCGTCGACCGACACCGGCCGGCCGGTGCGGGCGGCGGTCGCGCACGGCCCCTGCTGACGGTCCTGTTGGACGCGTTCGATCGCGGCGATCCGGCGGTCGACCGCCGTCGCGAATTCCATCCGCTCGCCCCGGAGCAGGCTCACGCCGCTGCCGAGCACACCGAGCACCTCGGTCACCCGCTCGGCCAACTCGTCGAGCACGGCATCGACCTCATACGGCACCAGCAACTTGGTGGTGAACTCGGACAGCGTTCGCAGGTACAGCTCGTGGTCGTAAATGGCACCCTCCTGTGGTGCGAAGGTCGCTTGAGTCGATCCCCGCGCTCGACTCATGCGGATGACGCGTCCGTCAGCATAAGACGACGAGAGGATTGACGGGGCGGTGCGCACGGTCAAGGATGAGACCGGGCCCCTGACCTCGGCCCCTCAGGCCTCCCCTGACCCTGGCGGCATCGCGACAGCATGCCAGGAGGCCACCATGAGCTCAGCGCTCAGCTCTCATCCCACAGATCGTCCAGAGCCGCCCGATGCGGCGGCGACGGCGTCCGCCGGCTCTGATGCGTTATCGGTCGGCCCCGGCGAGACGGCCGACTCGGTGCTCAGCTGGGCGATGTGCCGGGCCGCATCAGCGGAGTGGTCCCTGCTCCGACCGGCGGAGGTGTTGGCGGCCGAGGTCCATCCGGACGACCCGCTGCGGCGCGAACGCATCCTCCGGCAGGCCCGTCGTCACTTGGGATTCGGCGCATCGCAACCGCCCGACCGGCAGGAGCTCCGGGCCCTGGCCACGCTGTCGGTCGCCATCAACCTCAGCGCGGAGCAAGGCAGGGATCCGCTCGAGGCCGCGCCGGACACTGCCCGACTCGCCGGGCCCG
>CAYRLV010000885.1:0-1379 GCA_964425155.1 uncultured Ornithinicoccus sp.
GCGACGGATGAAGCGCCCGACGCGGGTCACGCGCGGGTCCTCGCGTTGCTTGAACAGCACACCGTTCCCGTCGTTACCGTCGGCAACAACCACTGAAAGCTGAGCCTCGGCGTCCGGCACCATCGAGCGAAACTTCAGCATGGTGAACGGCTCGCCTCGGGCGCCGATACGAATCTGCCTGAAGAGAACCGGGCCGTGAGAGTCGAGTTTGACAGCCAACGCCACTAGCAACATCACCGGGAGAATCGCGACAGCGATCAGGACGGATGCGACGCGGTCGAAGATGATCTTCCCGAACAGACGGCCCCCCTTGACGGCGGGTCGCTCAACGTGAAGCAGCGACAACCCAGCGGCAGGCCGGATCGACAGCCGGGGACCTGCCACCTCCATGATGCCTGGGGACACGATCAGTTCGACGTCACGCGACTCGAGCCCCCACGACAGGCGGCGCAACTCTGGCCCGGTCATGTCGGGGTGGCTGGCAACGACCACCACCTCGGCGTCGACCAAGTCGACTGCGTCCAAGGACTCCTGCACGCTGCCAAGCATCTGAACTCCGACCGTCGAGGACGGCACTGGTGATTTGAGGTCAAGCGTGGAAGTGCAGGCAGCAACCACCTCGAGACCGTGACTAGGCACCCGACGCAGTTCCCGAATCAGGGTGAGTACGGAGTCAGCTCGGCCCACGACGAGCGTTCGCTGTAGAGACCGCCCCTTGTTGCGCTGCCGATGCAAGTGCTTCCGTAGCAGGTAGCGGAGGACCAACGAGGTCAACAACACCAGCGGAAACGCGAAGACGACAAACCATCTGGACAGGTAGGGGCGTTCGTCGTAGATGGCATATGAGACCAAACCGGTCACGGCTACCAACCGTACGGCGGCTCGGGCGATGGCCCGGAACTCATCCGTGCCGACTCCCAGAAACCGGCGCTCGTAACCGCGGCTCAGCATCACTGCGCATACCCAGGCGCCCGGGCAGACCAGCACGACGAGCCAGTAATCGGCCAGTCGTGTCGTGGACCACTGGCCAGCATCAACGCGATTGGCGATCAACGTCGCAATGATCGCGGAGGTCAACGCGGCCAGCACATCCAAGGCGATCGCGCGACGCACGTAAGGGCGAGCCCAAGTGTGCCTGGTCCGGGCCTGTGGTCCCATACCTAGCGCCAAGCCAGCGTCTGCCGCACGGACTCGCTGGCGGGCGGCCGACTCCCCCGAGTCGAGCGTCACGTGGAGCGGCTCTGCGCTCACGTCGACGGTGTCAGTCATGCTGAACTCCCACGGCTAGGACAACGGAAGTGACGCTAGCCGCGCAGGTCATGGCTTCGCAGGCAAACGGTAAAGATACGGTCAGCATCCCCCAGACTCACGTAACGTAC
>CAYRLV010000886.1:0-1377 GCA_964425155.1 uncultured Ornithinicoccus sp.
TCGACCTGTCCTCGTGCACCGACCCCGAGCTCGCCCGCAGCGGCAAGCTGCGCGAACCCAGCTAGTCCAACCGGTCCACGGGCGAGCGCAGGTCGAGCCGACGTCCTACTCGGCGAGTCATCCCCGCCCGCGCACGTCCTCGGCGACGAACCGGCCCAGCTCGTCCGCCAGCCGCTCGGGCTGGTCCTCGGGGATCAGGGTGTAGCTGTCGTCGATCTCGACCAGTCGGCCCTTGTCGAAGAGCGCGGCCAAGCGAGGTCCGTGCTCCCTCGGCATCATCTTGTCCTCGGGCGCCCACACCACGAGCACGGGCCGGTCGAAGCCGCGCAACCCCTCGGTGAGGCGCTCCAGCTCCGGGCGGCTCGGCGTCGACAGCGCGAAGGTGCGCAGGTCGCGCCGCACCGCCGCGTCCACCCGGGCCGGGCGAAACCATGCGTCCATGATCTCGGCAGGGATGGGGCGCTTGCTCATCCAGCCCCAGGCGCCCGGCGCACGGCGGAACCACGACGACCGCTGCAGCTGCATCGCCAGCCACAGCGCGCCGGGGACCCGGGCGCTGGTGGCGATCGCCTTGCCGGGACGCCCCGGCGGGAAGTTGTCGAACGCCTCGCAGGCGGTCAGCACGAGGCCGGCAAGGCGCTGGGTGTGCCCCTCGGCGACGAGGATCTGGGCGCCGCCCCAGTCGTTGAGCACCAGGGTGACGTCATGCAGGTCGAGGGCCTCCATGAACTCGACGACGAGGTCAGAGACGCCGCGGTGGGTGACCTGCGTGTGGTCGCGCATCGCACGCCGATGGCTGCCGAGCGGCAGCGTGGGGCAGAGACAGCGATGCTCCGGCGCGAGCCGGGCCACCACGTTGCGCCACAGGCTGCCGTCCTGGTTGACGCCGTGCAGGAACACCAGGACCGGACCGTCACCGCCGGAGTCGGCGTATTCAACGGTGCCGGCAGCGAGCTCGACCTCTGGCATGTCCACCTCCGGTCTCGAGGGCCAGGGCACTCTCCACCCAACCCCACGACAGGACGCAAGACAACTCACGAGTCGCCGGCCGGCCGCGGCCGCACCACCTGGACGTCAGCGCGCCCGCCTGATCACGCACCACACCGCACTCGGTGGGCCGCGTTGCCGGCCTCGCACGCCGCCACATGCGGCAGCAGCCGGATCGAGTGGTCGTAGTAGTCCTCGCTGAGCGGCAGGTAGCGCAGCGGCTCCTCGTCGACGATCCCGGCGAGCCGCCGCCTCAGGTCGTCCTCGATCCCGGCGAGGCGTGCCGGCGAGACGTCACGGGCTCCGGTGACCAGGTGCGGCGCGAGCGGCCACATCCCGGTGTACCAGAAGGTGCCGTGCAGCAGCGGCCACAGCACGTCCTCGATGCTG
>CAYRLV010000887.1:0-1376 GCA_964425155.1 uncultured Ornithinicoccus sp.
GCCAGCCGCCGGAGCACGGCCTCGGCCGGACGGTCCGGCGTCTCGACGCCTCCCGGGGTGAGCAGGGCGACCCGCCGGTGGCCGGCCCTCGCCAACCGGGTCAGCCCGTCGGTCACCCCGGCCGTGTTGTCGAAGACCACTTCGGCGGCCGTGGCGGCGCCGGGCAGCCCGTCACCGACGGCCACGACCGGCACCTGCTCGGCCACCTCGGCCCAGTGCTCCGACCGCGGATCCAGCGGCAGCGTGATGATCGCGTCCACGTGCTGGTCGACCAGCCGCTTGGACATCGCCGCCTCGGTGAGCGGGTCGTTGACCGCGTCGATGATGGACGAGCTCAGCCCCACGTCGAGCAGCGCCCGGCCGAACGCCGCGGACATCCACTGCTGCCAGCTGTCCTCGAGTGAGCCGCAGAGCACCCCGACGGTGTCGGTGCGGCCGGACGCCAGGGCCCGCGCGATCGGGTCCGTCTCGTAGCCGAGCCGGTCGGCCGCCTCGCGGACCCGCGCCTGCGTCTCCTCGGGCACCTGGATGCCGCGCAACGCGTAGGACACCGCGGCGGTCGACAGCCCGGTCTCCTCGGCGATGTCACGCAGGGTCAGTCGTTTGCGTCGCCCCGGCATGCTCCCCACGCTAGTCGCCCGCCGCGACACCGGCCGCATGGTGCGCCGGCGGTGGCGCGCACGGGTAGGTCGCCGATTCGCCGGAACCGCTTGACAGACCGATGCTTAAGCGCTTCACTGAAGCGATACAGTGAAGCGCTTAAGCACAGCGTTGGAGGTGGGCCCGGATGGCGCGGCCTGCGGGGTCACCGGCGAGCGTGGACGTGCACCAGCACCTGTGGCCGGCCACCTTGGTGGAGGCGCTGCGCCGCCGGCAGAGCGCGCCCCGGCTGGTGGGTTGGACGCTCCAGCTGGCGGGGGAGCCGCCCTACGAGGTGGACCCCGCCGCGCACGAGCCGGTCAAGCGTGCCGCCGCCGAGCCTGCCGACCGGTCCCAGGCCCTGGTGTCTCTCTCTGCGCCACTCGGGATCGAGACGCTGCCGCCCGACGAGGCCGAGCCGCTGCTGGCCGCCTGGCACGAGGGCGCAGCCGAGTTGCCCGAGCCGTTCGCCGCGTGGGCGTCGGTAAGCGACTGCGACCCCGACCTCGCCGGACTGGCGCGGCACCTTTCCGACGGGTTCGTCGGATTGCAGTTGCCGGCCACCACGTTTGCCACCCCGGAGGCGATCGAGCGGCTGGCCCCGGTGCTGGAGCTGTGCGCTCGGGCCGGCCGTCCGGTGCTGGTGCACCCCGGGCCGGTGCCTGTCCGCGACGGCGGCGCCGGACCGGACGGGGTCGGCCGGCTGCCGGACTGGTGGCCGGCCCTGGTCGACTACC
>CAYRLV010000888.1:0-1375 GCA_964425155.1 uncultured Ornithinicoccus sp.
GGCCGACACCGGCCGGGTCTTCGAGGTGACCCGCGGGGAGGTGAGTCGCCGTGCCCGATGAGGGTGCGTGGGACGACCGCCGGCGGTCGGGGGTCGAGGGCGAACCCGGCGAGCAGCAGGAGACCGAGGAGCCGGACCCCGGCGTCGCCGCCGCCCAGGCGCTCGCCCGGGCCCGCCGGGCCGCGCGGGCCCGGGGTTTGCGTCCGGGCAGCAAGCCGGCACCGGGGCGCCGTGGCCGGCGGGCCGCGGGCACGGGTGAGGGCGACCGCGGCCGGGACGGGCGCGACCCCACCCCCCTCGGTGACCAGCTCGACCGGCTGTTGCTGGACCGGGGCTGGGGCACCGACGTCGCGGCCGGGTCGGTGATGGGCCGCTGGCCGACGATCGTCGGCGCCGACGTGGCCGCGCACTGCGCACCGGTGGCGTTCGAGGACGGCGTGCTCACCGTGCGGTGCGACTCCACCGCCTGGGCCACCAACCTGCGGCTGATGTCGTCCACCCTGATGGGCCGGATCGAGGCGGAGGCCGGCGAGGGGCTGGTCAGCGAGTTGCGGGTGCACGGCCCGAGCGCGCCGTCCTGGAAACGCGGCCCGCGTCGCTCCGCCGGACCGGGCCCGCGCGACACCTATGGTTGACCGGTGGCCGCGTGCTCACCCCGGGCCGGTTTGCTCACTCACGACCGCTCCCGGCGGGTCCGAAAGCGGCCCGTGGTGAGCAAAGCGGTCGGCAGTGAGCAGGACTGAGCACAGGCCGGTATGGCGGGTGCAAGCCCCGAGGCGTGTATCGGGACACACGTCCACACCGCATCTTCCCGGAAACTGCCGTTCGGAGGCCTCCAGTGGCCGGTTCTGGCCCGTCGCACGGTAGACTGAGACCCACACCGACGGCCTTGCCGCCGCGCCGCGTGAGAGGTTGACCGAGGGGGACCGGCGCGCCCGTGGGAGGCCGTCTCCCGTGTCCGGCACCGGCCGCGGAAACGAGCGCGACCGACCGACGACACCGACCGACCAGCAAGGAGCACCGTGGCCGAGGCCAGCCCCGAAGAGAACGTCGAGCCCACCCCGCCCAGCCAGCACGACGAGTCGAGGAACGGCGACGGCCCCGTGGAGTTGCCGGACACTCCGGCACACGAGGTGACCGACGAGGCGCAGAGCGGCAGCCTGGCCAGTGCCCCCGCCTACGACGCCAACGCCATCCAGGTGCTCGAGGGCCTCGAGGCAGTGCGCAAGCGCCCCGGCATGTACATCGGCTCCACCGGCGAGCGTGGTCTGCACCACCTGGTCACCGAGATCGTGGACAACTCGGTCGACGAGGCGCTCGCCGGGTTCGCCGACCGGGTCGACATCACCCTGCTCGCCGACGGCGGCGTCCGGGT
>CAYRLV010000889.1:0-1370 GCA_964425155.1 uncultured Ornithinicoccus sp.
GTTACGGCGAGGCTCGCCGAGCCACGGCAGCGAACCAGCTAGGGCCGGCGCGGATGGCTGCGCAGATAGAGATCACGAAGCAGACAGACCTCGGCGCCATGGTGGAAGAGCTCGACATGGGTGTACAAGACGAGTCTCGCCACAGGTGCTTCGGCGAACTCCGGCGGACTCTTTGACCCTTGTGGCTCGGCGAGCCCTGCCTCTCCGAGCCGGCGCACGCCGTCGACCCACGTGTCGTGCGTCGCATCGAGCTGACGCAGCGCTTCCTCAGCGGTACCCGGATAGTCAAAGGTCTCCACCTGTGCCCGAGGCCCGCCGAAATATGCTCCGTTCGTCTGCGCGAGTCCGACGATGAGGTGACCGAGTCGCCAAGCGATGGTGGTCACCGGTTCCGGGTCTTGCGGCTCACCGAAGTCCCAGGTGAATTCTCCCCCTCCGAGGGAGATGGGCGCCGCGCTCGTCCCGCGCCGGCTGATCGTCCAGCAGTGGGGAACGGGCTGCCAGAAGTACTCATCGTCCGTCAGTCCGTCGAGTCGCGGCCGCAGTCGCTCCCGCCAATGCGACTCGAGCTGGTCGACAAGCTCGCCGTTCCAGTCAATGCCCATCGCCGGATGGTAGCCCTCAACGGGGCTGGCACCGGGGTGCCCAGCCGGCAGTTCCCGGCCGGCAGGACCCGTCCGAGTCGTTCCGTATGCGGGCCGGCATCATCAACACCAGCGCTTGCCCGCAAGGCGACCCATCCACGAGACGCCGGCGAGTTGGAACCCGAAATCAGGGACGCGACATCCCGGTGCGCCTCTCTCGTTCGGTCACGCCTCCGGCGAACGGATCCAGCCGATTGATCGGAACAGGTTGAGTGCGAAGTCGCCCACCACGGGTTCCTGCAACTCTTCGCGCGCGAACCATCGTGCATCGTCGACTTCATCTCCGTCTGGGACGACCGTCGGATCACCAACGACACGCGCGGTGTAGATGATGCTGACGCATCCGACGCGATCCCCATGGGGATAGGTGATCCGAAACTGCGGGCCGCCTATCGCGGCAACCAGGTCCGTCAGCTCGACCTCGAGACCGGTTTCTTCACGTGTCTCGCGCAGACCGGCGTCGGCCGGAGCTTCATCCTCGTCGATGGCTCCGCCGATCGCGCCGAACGTCCCGAAGTCGGTTTGCCGAACCAGCAGGACGCGACCCTGCGCATCGATCGGCAAGACGGCGACAGTGGGCAAGAGGAGGAAGTCATGCCCGACCTTCTCCCTCAGCCGGGCGATATGAGGCGCAACAGGCACGACGCCGAACCTACAGTCTCGAGGAACCTGCCTGGCCACTCGCGGTCCGCCGCGAGCATCTCCTCAGCGAATCGAGTAGATCCG
>CAYRLV010000890.1:0-1364 GCA_964425155.1 uncultured Ornithinicoccus sp.
CGTTCGACTTCCACCCCGGCCCGATCTTCGCCACCATCGTGCTCGCCGACGAGATCAACCGCGCGTCGCCCAAGACGCAGTCGGCGCTGCTCGAGGTGATGGAGGAGGCGCGGGTGACCGTCGACGGTGTCCCGCACTCGGTGGGTGAGCCGTTCATGGTCATCGCGACCCAGAACCCGATCGAGCAGGCCGGCACCTACCGACTGCCGGAGGCCCAGCTCGACCGGTTCCTGATGAAGACCAGCCTCGGCTACCCCGACCAGGACGCGACGGTGCGGGTGCTGGCGGAGGCGCAGATCCGCGACCGCACCGAGGGGCTCCAGCCGATCGTCACCGGCAACGTCGTCACCGAGATGGCGCAGCTCGCCGACGAGGTGCACGTCGACCCCGCGATCCTGGCGTATGTCGGGCAGCTCGCCGACGGCACCCGGCACCACGGGCACGCACGCCTCGGGCTGTCCGTGCGCGGCTGCCTCGCGATGGTGCGGTGCGCCAAGACGTGGGCGGTGTCGCAGGGGCGGGCCTACGTGCTGCCCGACGACATCAAGGTGCTCGCCGAGCCGCTGATGGCGCACCGGATCCTGCTCACTGCCGAGGCGCAGTTCGCCGGGGTCACGGTCGAGCAGGTGATCGGCCAGGTCCTCGAGGACGTGGCTCCGCCGGTCGAGCGGGCAGCAGCTGCCGCGCGCTGAACGGGAGACCTCGATGACGCAGCAGATGACCGAGCAGGAGCGGGCCGCCACGACGACCGGCCTGCTCGGCCACAGCTGGACCAAGCTGCTCGACCTGACCGCACCACTGCGCGACGGCACCGAGTCGGTCTGGGTGCGGGTCGGCGACGCCGTGCGCACGGTCTCCACGGTCGGGTGGAGCGTGCTGGTGCTGGGAGCGGTGGCCTGGGTCGCCGGCGCGTGGCTCGGCTGGACCGAGCTGCTGATCGTCGCCGCCGGGTCGCTGGTGCTGTTCGTGTGCTGTGTGCTGTTCACCCTCGGCCGCACCCGGGTGTCCATCGAGACCGAGGTCGACTCCCGCCGGGTCGTCGTCGGCGCCCGGGTCGCCGGGCGGGTCCTGGTGACCAACCGGGCCCGCGGCGCCATGCTGCCGCTGCTCGTCGAGCTCCCCGTGGGTGCGGGCGCTGCCCGTTTCACCCTGCCGCCGCTGCGCTCCGGCAAGGTGCACGAGGAGTTGTTCATCGTGCCGACCCAGCGCCGAGGGGTGATCGAGGTCGGCCCCGCCACCACGGTCCAGGGCGACCCCCTGGGTCTGCTCCGCCGGACGCTGACCTGGACCGGGGTGAGCGAGTTGTTCGTCCACCCACGGACCGTGGCGCTGGAGAGCCTCGGGGCCGGGCTGTTGCGTGACCT
>CAYRLV010000891.1:0-1363 GCA_964425155.1 uncultured Ornithinicoccus sp.
CTCTACCACCGAGTCGAGAAGGACTCGGACAACTACGGTCGGGTGTTCGTCCATTTCCGCTGGAAGTAGGCGTCCTGATCTGCCGCGATTCGCAGTGACCGAAGGGTGTGGGTGCCCGATCGTGCGCCGCCTGCCGAGGACGGCATCGGAGCCGGTGGCGGTAGCGTGGGGGTTCGCGGATGTCGTAGGTGGCCTCGGAGGGAGTCGTGATGGACGACTTGGTGGCGAGGCTCCTCCCGGTGCTTCACAGTTCGGCGGGCCAAAGCTTCAACGTCTTCGACGTGATGCGTCACGGAACCCACGAGAAACAAATCTCGAACATCTTCAGATGGCTGCTGGAACCCGAGGGAAGTCACAATCTCGGTGACACGTTCCTACACATCTTTATCGACGAAGTAAATCGGGGTCTGGCGGACGGGGAGCCATTCGCGCCAACGACGTATTTGGTGCTCCAGGAAGTCAATACTTCTGATGTGGGCGACCCGCAAGACATTGCTGACCTGGTCCTGAAGAACGACGACGCGACGATCATCGTCGAAAACTACTTCACATCCGATGGACATGGTCACGACTACGATCGCTACTTGAAATTCAGCCAGCGCGGTGGCCGACGGGGTGCGGTGGTCCTGCTGTGCGGCGACCAAGACAGCTCGGTTCAAACGAACGGATGGGAAGACGCCTCGGTTGTGACCTACGGCACCTTGGTGGCAAGGCTGCATCGAACGGTCGCGAGCGACAGCCAGTACCAGCGCAAGCATCCTGAGTCCTACTCATTCATCGACCAGATGCGCCGCAAGTTCGTGAAGGAGCGAGGCCGCGTGGAGGACCATCAGTTGCTCGACTTCGTCAGTGCAATGTGTGCGACTGGCGAGGCAAGACGGTATGGGGAGAGAGCGCATAGCTCGGCGGCAGAGAACTTCGCCAACGACATCGCGGAACAAGCGCGCGAACGCTTCGAAGAAGGCCGCGAACTGTTACAGCGCATCAAGGGCCGGTTGAGGAACTTCAGTGCGGAGGCTCTGAGCGGCCAACTGAATGCGACCTTGGGTGACGGGTTCGTGCGCAAGGTGAGCGCGACCTACGCGGGCACGTACCAATGGACGGTCAACTTCGACGTGCCCGATGGCGGGGAAAGCTTCGGAGAAGCCAGCCTCGCGCTAAAGTTCGGACCCTCCGCTTGGTGGGCCAACGAGAACGACCCCAATTGGAAGCGGACCGTCGATCCCGGAGTGGCCGACTATTCCCATCTCTTCCTTACCCGGTCAAAGACACAGGAGATCCGACAGTCGGTTGTTACCCTGCAAGAGGTGCTCGATGGCCTTGCGCCTAGCGACCTCCGACTGCACGACGAGATCGTGCAGCT
>CAYRLV010000892.1:0-1358 GCA_964425155.1 uncultured Ornithinicoccus sp.
TCATCAGGGTCAACCGCGACAAAGTTGAGTCTATTCCGCTCAACTTGACCCGAACTCTTCCCGCTCGCCTCGGAGACCGCCCACGTTGTGGACCCCCAGCGGATACGGTGCCGAGGTGACCAACGACGAGGGTTTCGGCTGGTTCTCCTACTCACGGCTGTCCCACGCCGGCGCACGTCAGGGGATGCCCGCGGTCTACCAGGCCGAGCCGCGGCTCCACCATGGCAGTCCCGGGGTCGACGGCGCCCCCGCGTCACCGGACCAGCGACCCGAGCTCGCCGACTTGCGCCGGCTCGCTCGCCGAGGGATGCGCAGCGTGGTCCGGGCAGCCCGTGCCGACGACCAGGTGACGCTGAGCACACTGGCCCGCGAGCACCTGGGCCCGGCAGCGGACGGCTCCGGCGTGTTGCAGGAAGTCTGGCCCGGCTACGAACACGTCAACGTGCAAGCCGGGATCGACGACTGGCTCGAGGCGCCCGGGCGGGAGCACCGGCTGATCGGTGTGGTCGGCGGGCGGCACCACGAGTTCGGACTGGCCGACCTGCTGCAGCCCGAGAGCCCGGGCTACCTACCCCGCCCGGGCGGAGTATCACGGTTGCGGCTCCCCAGCGGCCCGGGCGGCGAGACCCGCGCGGTCGTGCAGTGCGGTCTCTACCTCGTGACGGACGACGACCGCCATACGCTCCTGTTGCTGCGCGGACCAGAGTCGGAGGTGGGACGGGAGTCCACGACCGTACAAGTGGCGAGCGGAGACGCGGCAACCGATGCCGAGGTGGCGCGCGAGCTGCGCCGGCTCGCCGACGTCCATAACGTCTTCCGCGGCCGAGTGCTCTCCTTCGGCGACGAGGTCTTCGGGCACGGCACCGGCCTGATGCAGTTCCACGAGCGACCCACGATGGACGCCGAGCAGCTCGTGCTCGCACCTGAGGTCCTCGCGGCGATCGAGAGCCAGGTCGTCGGCGTGGCCCGGCACAAGGACCGGCTGCTCGGGGCGGGGCAGCACCTCAAGCGCGGGCTGCTCCTCTTCGGACCGCCGGGTGTCGGCAAGACGCACACGATCCGCTACCTCACCAGCGTCCTGCGCGACACCACCGTCATCCAGGTGACCGGCGAGTCCCTCCACCTGATCAGCGCGGCCTGCTCGGTCGCCCGTTCGCTGCAGCCGGCGCTCGTCGTCGTCGAGGACGTCGACCTCATCGCCAGCGAACGCGGAGAGTCACCGGGCCAGCACCCGCTGCTCTTCCAGTTGCTGAACGAGATGGACGGCCTGGCCGAGGACGCGGACGTGGCCTTCGTGCTCACCACCAACCGCGCCGACCTGCTCGAGCCTGCGCTCGCGAGCCGGCCGGGACGGGTCG
>CAYRLV010000893.1:0-1357 GCA_964425155.1 uncultured Ornithinicoccus sp.
AGTCCGGCGGCAACGTGCGGGTGCCGATGGTGCTCACGACTGCGGTGGGCGGCGGCTACTCCGACGGCGCGCAGCACTCGCAGTGCCTGTGGGGGACCTTCGCCCACCTGCCCGGCATGAAGGTCGTGGTGCCGAGCAACCCGGCCGACGCCAAGGGCCTGATGACCTCGGCGATCCGCGACGACAACCCCGTCGTCTACCTCTTCCACAAGGGCGTCATGGGGCTGCCGTGGATGGCCAAGAACCGCAGGAGCACCGACGAGGTCCCCGAGGGCGAGCACCTCGTGCCGATCGGCGAGGCCAACGTGGTCCGGCCGGGCAGCGACGTCACCGTCGTCACCCTGTCCCTGTCGGTGCACCACAGCCTCGACGTGGCCGGCAAGCTTGCCGAGGAGGGCATCGACGCCGAGGTGATCGACCTGCGCAGCCTGGTGCCGCTGGACCGGGAGACCGTGCTGGAGTCGGTGCGCAAGACCGGCCGACTGGTGGTCGTCGACGAGGACTACCTGTCGTATGGCGTGTCCGGCGAGATCGTGGCCACGGTCGCCGAGACCGACCCGGGGATGTTGCGCGCCCCGGCGCAGCGCGTCGCCGTGCCGGACGTGCCGATCCCGTACGCCCACGACCTCGAGTACGCGGTGCTGCCCAGACAGCACCGGATCGAGCAGGCGATCAGGGCAGCGCTGTGACCGACGTGCTGTTTCCCCCGCTGTCGAAGGACACACCGGACGCCGAGGGCGTGCTGTCCACGTGGTTCGTCGACGACGGCGCCACCGTGTCGGCCGACCAACTGCTCGCCGAGGTGCAGGTCGACAAGGTGTCCGCCGAGGTGCCGGCGCCGGCCGCGGGGGTCGTGCGCCACCTGGTGGCGGAGGAGGACGCGGTCCGCCAGGGCGCACCCATCGCTCGGATCGAGTAGTCGAGGTCGATCTGACAGCGGCACGAGTCGGCCCACCCGCGTGGGCGCCGCACCCTTGGTCCCGACGCGGACGCCATACGGCTAGGGCGCGGGGTGGGTCTCCTGCCAGCCGGCCTCGGCGAAGCTGAACAGGCGCTGCGGGTCCATCCGCAGCCACACGGTCGCCCAGTCGATGCTGCCGCCGCGGTTGCGCAGCTGCGTGGCGCGGCGGACCTCGGCAGGAACGGTCGTCAGCGCTTCGGCAGGGCCCTCCGTGAGCACCGCGGCGTGGGTGTCGTGTTCACCCTCGAGGACGGACAGCGCCAGCCAGGGGTGGGCCCGAACGTTGGCGTTGCGGGCCGCGTTGTGGACGGTGGGCAGCCAGAACGCCTCCGCGTAGAGCGTGAACAGCGTGGGCGCGGCATGGGCCCGGCCGTCGGGGCGGGTGGAGGACGCCAG
>CAYRLV010000894.1:0-1356 GCA_964425155.1 uncultured Ornithinicoccus sp.
TGCAGACGGGGCAGCGCGGGGCCCAGCGTCCGTCGACCTTCTGGTGGTCGGCCAGGCGCTTGACGTGCAGGTACGGCTTCCCGTCGACCTCCAGGCGCACGAGGCGTCCGGCCTCGACGAGCATGTCGATCAGGTAGTCGACGTCGCAGTTCTCCGCGGGGAGGATCTGCAGCTTGAGCCGGAACGGGTCGTCCTCCAGGTGCCCCTGGTCGCAGATGGCGAAGTTCCACGTGCCGATGTAGAGGAGTCGCGCGAGGGGCGGGAGGCCGACCATGACGGGGTCGGTCCAGAAGTCGGGCTTGATGGTGCGGATGCGTGCCAAGTCAGGCCACCTCCGCCGGCTCGGCGCCCCAGCCGGTCCACCACGAGTGGCGGCAGCGGGCGCAGCGGTAGGTGGCGTAGTAGCCCTGGCCGTCCAGGGTCCAGCGCACGGAGGTGGGCTCGTTGCCGCGCACGAGGCATTCGGGGCACCCGTCCGGGCGCGGGTCGACCACGCCTGCGGGACGGTCGGGGGTGGTGGGTTCCGGGAACGCCACCAAGCGGGTACGATCAGTCACAGCCGAGCTCCTATCTCGGTCAGATCCCCCGTCGAGCCGGACCTACCAAGAACGGCTCCGGGGGATCGCTTGTTCAGTGCTCTCATACTACACCATTCCCTCGTTGTCTACGGGCGTTGACCTGCGGTTTTGTCCACACGATGTACACAGGACGTCCCCGGCCGGGCATGGTCCGCTGCACGCCTGGCACGTCCACGTCTCCCTCTTCTCGGCCCGCGCCAGCCTCGCGGCGACCTCTGCCCGGCGCCGGGTGAGCCGCACGTGCTCGGCTGCGGTCTTGTCGATGCGGTCGCCCCATGCGCGCTGCTGGCGGGGCGTCTGGCGTATGCCGATGCCTCCGTGCGCGGCGGGGTCGGTGGTGCCGTGGCGGGGTCCGGGGTCGAGGGCGGCGAGGCGTGCGTCGATGCGCTCCAGCACCTCGCGCCAGTGGGACGCGGGCTTGTAGTTGCGGGGCTTGCGCTCGGGCCTCGGCTGCTCGGCGCGGTTGGCCTGCTCGATGGCGTCCATGTCGACGAGGTGCTCGTCGCCGTCGCGGATGAACCACTCGGGCAGGGCGGGGAAGCCGGGTGCAGGCTGGCCGTGCTCGGCGTAGTAGTCCTCGCGGCGCTGGACGAGCAGGTCCATGTACTCGTCGGGGCTCATGCGGTCTCATCCTCGATGGCGAACAGGCCCAGGTCGTCCCCGGTCTGGCGGATGGCCTCGACGGGGTTGAGCCGGCGGTTGACGCGCTGCATGATGAGCGGTAGGTAGTCGGCCTCGCGCTCGATGGCGATGCAGCGGAAGCCTTCGACGATGCACG
>CAYRLV010000895.1:0-1355 GCA_964425155.1 uncultured Ornithinicoccus sp.
AACGTGCTCGCCAACATCGCCGGCAAGTCCTACGGGCAGATCTTCCGCGAGTTCGAAGGCACCCAGGACCCGAAGTCGGTGCAGGGCTCCGGCGACGTGAAGTACCACCTGGGCACCGAGGGGACGTTCACCTCGGAGACCGGCAAGAAGACCAAGGTCTACCTCGCGGCCAACCCCTCGCACCTCGAGGCCGTCAACCCCGTGCTGGAGGGGGTCGTGCGGGCCAAGCAGGACCGGCTCAACCTCGCCGGTGAGGCGTTCACCGTGCTGCCCGTGCTGATGCACGGTGACGCGGCGTTCGCCGGCCAGGGCGTGGTCGCCGAGACGCTCAACCTGTCCCAGCTGCGCGGCTACCGCACCGGCGGCACGGTGCACGTCGTGGTCAACAACCAGGTCGGTTTCACCACGTCGCCCTCGTCCTCCCGGTCGTCCTTCTACTCCACCGACGTGGCCCGGATGGTGCAGGCACCGATCTTCCACGTCAACGGCGACGACCCGGAGGCGTGCGTGCGGGTGGCGGAGCTCGCCTACGAGTTCCGGCAGAAGTTCAACAAGGACGTCGTCATCGACCTGGTCTGCTACCGGCGGCGCGGGCACAACGAGGGCGACGACCCGTCGATGACCCAGCCGCTGATGTACCACCTGATCGACGCCAAGCGCTCGGTGCGCAAGCTCTACACCGAGTCCCTCATCGGCCGCGGCGACATCGCCGGTGAGGACGCCGAGGCGGCGCTGAAGGACTACCAGCAGCAGCTGGAGCGGGTCTTCAAGGAGACCAAGGAGGCCAGCAAGCAGCTGGCGGCGCAGGGTGCCGGGCAGCTGGACGCCGGCGACGAGGGCACGGACGCGGAGGGCCACGGCGGCCTCGAGCGGCCGACCGCGCAGACCGACGACGACCAGGCCCCGGTGCAGCGCCGCCCCACCGCGGTGCCGAGCACCGACCTGCGCGAGATCGGCAAGGCGTTCGTCAACCCGCCGGAGGGCTTCACCGTCCACCCCAAGCTGCAGCAGCTGATGGAGCGGCGCGAGCAGATGACCCAGGAGGGCGGCATCGACTGGTCGATGGGCGAGCTGCTCGCCTTCGGGACGCTGCTCAAGGAGGGCACCCCGGTGCGACTGGCCGGTCAGGACTCCCGTCGCGGCACCTTCGTGCAGCGGCACGCGGTGCTCATCGACAAGGACACCGCGGAGGAGTGGACCCCGCTGCGCTACCTGTCCGACGACCAGGCGCAGTTCTGGATCTACGACTCCCTGCTGTCCGAGTTCGCGGCGATGGGCTTCGAGTACGGCTACTCGGTCGAGCGCCCGGACGCCCTGGTGCTCTGGGAGGCGCAGTTCGGCGACTTCGTCAACGG
>CAYRLV010000896.1:0-1354 GCA_964425155.1 uncultured Ornithinicoccus sp.
GCTTCATGCAGTCCATCCCGGTGATCGGCAGCTACGTCCCGTTCCTGCTGTTCGGTGGGCCGTTCCCGGGTGAGGACATCGTCCCGCGGCTGTACATGATCCACATCCTGTTGCTGCCCGCGTTGATCGTCGGTCTGTTCACGGCGCACATCCTGCTGGTCATGGTGCACAAGCACACCCAGTACCCCGGCCCGGGCCGCACCAACAAGAATGTGGTCGGTTACCCGTTGCTGCCGGTCTACACCGCCAAGGCGGGCGGCTTCTTCTTCATCGTCTTCGGGGTGACCGCGCTGCTGGCGGCGCTGGTGACGATCAACCCGATCTGGTCCTACGGCCCCTACTCCCCCACCCAGATCAGCGCCGGCTCGCAGCCCGACTGGTACATGTTCTTCGCCGACGGGGCGCTGCGCCTGATGCCACCCGCCGAGTGGTCCGCCTTTGGCGTCACCCTCAGCCTGAATCCCTTCATCCCCGGAATCGCGCTGCTCGGCATCCTGTTCTCCATCGCCGGTGTCTACCCGTTCCTCGAACGGCACGTCACGGGTGACCACCGCGAGCACCACCTGCTGGACCGCCCCCGCAACGCCCCGACCCGCACCGGCCTAGGTGCGATGGCCATCACCTTCTACGCCCTGCTCATGCTCGGCTCCAGCAACGACATCATCGCGGAGAAGGTCCAGCTGTCGATCAACGACATCACCAACCTGCTGCGGTGCCTGGTGATCGTCGGACCACCGATCGCCTTCTGGGTGACCAAACGGGTCTGCCTGGGCCTGCAACGCCGCGACCGCGAGCTGGTGTTGCACGGGCGCGAGACCGGCCGGATCGTGCGCACGGCCGAGGGCAAGTTCTTCGAGGCGCACGAGCATCTGGACGAGTACGCCCGCTGGCCGCTGGTGCAGCAGGAGGTGCTCCACCCGATCGCTGTGGGGGCCTCCGTCGACGAACACGGCGTCCGCCGACCCGACGGGGCCAAGAGCAAGGTCCGGGCCCGCCTGTCGCACTTCTACTTCAGCGACCGGATCGAGGCCGTCACCCCGGCCGAGCTGGCCGTGGCCCACCACGACGGTGCGCCCCCGGCCATCGAGGAAGCCGGACAACCCACCCGCAACGCTCTGGCCGGTGCGACCGCGGACGGCCACGAGCACCGCCACACGGACGGGAGCTGACCGAGCCCGCGAGTGCCTGTCACGACGCCGCTCACCCCGAGGATCCACCATGTCATTGTCTGAACGTGAAGAACGTCTGCTGACGCAGATGGAACGTGAATTGCGCGCTGAGGACCCGCGGTTCACGGCGCGAATGGACGACTCGATCTCCCGCCGACGGCGACGCCGCCGCATCAGATCCGGGG
>CAYRLV010000897.1:0-1354 GCA_964425155.1 uncultured Ornithinicoccus sp.
ACGGCACGAGGCCTCCGCCCGGCACGCGGGCGGTGCCTCGTAGACTGCGGAGCCCCGCCCGAAAGGACTTCACGTGACTGCGAGTTACACCGTTGATGTCATTCCCGGGGACGGCATCGGTCAGGAGGTCGTGCCCGCCGCACTCTCCTGTCTCGAGCTGGTCGCCGAGCAGTCCGGTTTCGCCTTCGACTGGCGGCACCGCGAGTGGGGCTCGCAGTTCTACCACGACACCGGCGCGATGATGCCCGAGGACGGGATCGAGCAACTGTCCTCCGGCGATGCCATCCTGCTCGGGGCCGTCGGTGACGCGTCCATCCCGGACGACGTCACGTTGTGGGGCCTGCTCATCCCGATCCGGCGTGAGTTCGAGCAGTACGTCAACCTCCGACCCAACCGCACCCTCCCCGGCGTGCCCTCACCGATCGGCGACAAGCAGGTCGACCTGGTCATCGTCCGGGAGAACGTCGAGGGCGAGTACTCCGAGATGGGCGGTCGGTTCCGTCGCGGCAGACCGGACGAGTTCGCCGTGCAGGACGCCGTGTTCACCCGGCCGGGAATCGAGCGGGTCGCCCGATTCGCCGCGGAACAGGCGAAGGGTCGGCGCGGTCACCTCGTCTCCGCCACGAAGTCCAACGGCATCATCCACACCATGCCGTTCTGGGACGAGGTGGTCGCCGAGATGGTCGCGGACTACCCGGAGGTCACCCTCGAGAAGGTGCTCGTCGACGCGCTCGCGGCCCGGATGGTGCTGAAGCCGGAGAGCCTCGACGTCGTCGTCGGGTCCAACCTGTTCGGTGACATCCTGTCCGACCTGGCGGCCGGCGTCACCGGCTCGATCGGCATCGCGCCGAGCGCCAACCTCAACCCGGAGCGGCATTTCCCGTCGCTGTTCGAGCCGGTCCACGGCAGCGCCCCCGACATCGCCGGGCAGGGCAAGGCCAACCCGGTCGCCGCGATCTGGGCCGGCGCGATGATGCTCGAGCACCTCGGCCAGAGCGAGTCGGCCACCCGCCTCGAGGAGGCCTTCACCGCGGTGCTCGGCTCGGGCACCCGCACCGCCGACCTCGGCGGCACCGCGACGACGCAGTCGTTCACCGACGCCGTCCTCGACCAGCTGCACACCACCGCCTGACGGATCACAGGGTGCCCCCACCCCGACCGCACGATCTGGGCACCATTGGCGCCAGACGGTGGCCCCACCCACCCGGACCGCACGATCTGGGCACCATTGGCGCCAGACGGTGGCCCCACCCACCGCAGGACGCCACCTGACCCCCGGCACGGGTATGCGGCCCGCTCCGGTGAGCGGCCCGCATACCCGTGGTGTCTGGTCAGTAGCGGTAGTGGTCCGGCT
>CAYRLV010000898.1:0-1351 GCA_964425155.1 uncultured Ornithinicoccus sp.
AGCAGCTCCTCGTAGGCCTTGAGCCGGTGCCGGATGCCCTTGGTGTAGTCGAGCCGGTCGACCCCCAGCATCAGGACCTCGGGATCTCCGAGGGAGTCGCGGATCTCGCTGGCCCGCTCCACGACCTCCGGGGTGCGGGCCAGCTCCTGCAGCCCGTGGAAGTCGATCGAGATCGGGATGGCGCTCGCCCGCACCGTGCGCGCGGGGCTGCCCTCGCCCCCCGGGTGGTGGGTGACGGTGTCGCCCTTGGTGGTCAGCCCGACCAGGCGCCGACAGGCGCGGAGGAAGTTCTCCGCGTCGGCGGTGCGCTGGAAGCCCAGGAAGTCGGCGCCCAGCAGCCCCTCGACGAGGCTCTGTCGCCAGGGCAGCTGGGCGAACAGCTCGACCGGAGGGAACGGGATGTGGTTGAACCAGCCGACCCGCACGTCCGGCCGCAGCTCGCGCACCATCGCGGGGACGAGCTGCAGCTGGTAGTCGTGGACCCAGATCGTGGCTCCCTCGGCCGCGACCTCCGCGGCGGCCTCGGCGAACCGCTGGTTGACCGTGCGGTAGGCGTTCCACCAGTACCGGTGGAACGTCGCCCCGACGATGACGTCGTGGTAGATCGGCCACAGCGTCTCGTTGGAGAACCCCTCGTAGTAGTGCTGCACCTCCTCCGCGGAGAGCGGAACGGGCCGCAGGTACATGTCGTTCTGCACGAACGGCCGGGGGGCTTCACCGGCCTCGCCGGCCCAGCCGACCCAGGCGCCGTTGCGTCCGGGCATCACCGACTCCATGGCCGTGACGAGACCGCCGGGGCTGGTGCGCCAGCCCTCCTTGCCGTCCTCGTCCACCACGCGGTCGACGGGCAGCCGATTGGCCACCACCACCAGGTCGAAGGTCCGAGCACGCTTGCGGGGCAGGGCGGATCACCTCCGGGGAGTTCTGGCTTCCCACCTTATCCGCCGGCCCGGCCGCCGCACCTCGAGCCGGGGCCTCGGACACCGGGCGGACGGACTCTGGCGCACCCCGCCCGGAACGGGCTACCGTCGAACATGCGCATCTCCGAAGTGATCCGACGCAAGCAGGACCCCGGGATCGTGACCATTCGCCCGGGGGACAGCGTGGCTGATCTGCTCGCCCTGCTCGAGCAGCATCGCATCGGCGCGGTCGTCGTCTCCGACGACGGCACGGCCGCGGCCGGGATCGTGAGCGAACGCGACATCGTCCGGCACCTGCACACCGAGGGCGCCGCACTGCTCGAGGCCCCGGTGAGCACGATCATGACCGCGGACGTGCAGACGTGCACCCCCGACGACGACCTGGACACCCTCGCCCGGCAGATGACCGAGCACCGCATCCGGCACGTCCC
>CAYRLV010000899.1:0-1350 GCA_964425155.1 uncultured Ornithinicoccus sp.
GACCTCGATCTTCGCGCCCGCGAACAGCCGCGAGATCGGGCAGAGCGCGGCGGCCTCGTCGACGATCTGCTGGAAGGTCGCGGCGTCCACGCCGTCGACCGTGCCGGTGACCTCGATGGCCGCGGTGGTGACCGTCGGCAGCCCGTCGACCTCGTCCAGCGTCACGGTCGAGGCGACGTCCAGCCGGGTGGGCTCGAGCTGGTGCTCACCCAGCTTCAGCGACAGGGCCATCGAGAAGCAGGACGAGTGGGCCGCCGCGGCCAGCTCCTCCGGGCTGGTCTTGCCGCCGGGTGCCTCGGTGCGGGCGGCCCAGGTGACGGGCAGCGCGGCGAGCGCACCGCTGTCGCCGGAGACCTCCCCCGCGCCGCGGGCGAGACTGCCCTGCCAGGTGGTGCGAGCGGTACGTGCGGCGATCGCCATGATGGTCCTCCGTCTGCGTGGTGTCAGGTTTTTTCACGATATCAATGGTGTAAATAGTGTGCCGTGGTCACGGTCACACCCACCCCGGCGCCGGGCCCGCTCTGGCGCACCGGTTCGGCAAGCGCTACGCTGCACAGGTAAGCCTTACCTATCCTTGAGTCCCGCGAAGGGTGTGCGGCATGATCGTCTGTCACTGCAAGGTCGTGACGGACCGCGTCGTGCACGAGTCGATCGACCAGGGCGCCCGCAACGTGAACCAGGTCTGCCGCTCCACCGGCGCCGGACAGGACTGCGGCGGCTGCCTCTTCTCGCTCAAGCGGATGCTCGTCGAGCACGAGGGCCTGACGCCGCTGCCGCCGGCGACCACCACCACCGCCGCGGCCAGCTGATCTCGTCGCTGCGGCGGGCGGAGGCTCTCCTGAGCACGGTCAGGTGAGGCATTCCTGCCTTTCCCACGGACCTCCGGCGTGCCAGCATGAACCCGTCTCGTCGCCCAGAAAGCCCAGAACCCGGAGGTCATCGTGCAGCCCGTCAATCCCCGCATCGTGCAGCTGTTCAACGAAGCGCTCACCTTCGAGCTCACCGTCACCAACACCTACTTCCTGCATGCCCGGATGCTCGACAACTGGGGCCTGGGCAAACTCGGCAAGGTCTTCTACGACCTGTCCATCGAGGAGATGAAGGACGCCGACGACCTGATCAACCGGATCCTCATGTTCGACGGGCACCCCAACGTGCAGAAGTTGAACTCCATCCAGGCAGGCGAGTCGGCGCCGGAGATGCTGACGCTCGGCTACGAGAGCGAGAAGGCCGCAGTGGCGCAGTTCAACGCGGCCGCCAAGGAGTGCCACGACCTGGGCGACCACGCCTCTGCCGCGGTCTTCGAGGAGATGGCCCGCGACGAGGAGACGCACGCCGACTGGTTCGAGG
>CAYRLV010000900.1:0-1350 GCA_964425155.1 uncultured Ornithinicoccus sp.
CCAGACGCCGTATGCCGTGTGCTCACCGATGTCTTGCCAGCGCGGCTTGCGAGCCCGAGGCGCGTTAGTGCCCCCTCAGGGCGCGCTCGCGAAGATGCCCCACCACGACCTCAGCGAAATCAGGGCATCCCGCCCGCTTCAGGGCGCCGTCCAGGTCCACGTCGCCATGTCGCCTCTGGTGATAGGCGATCTGATGACTGATGCAGGAATCCACCAGCTCGGGTGACGAGCGGTCAACAAGCACGAAGAATTCATCGGGCACGACGATCTCGTAGGGCAGTTCGTCAGGGTCCTCACTGGCGAAGTCGGCATGGTCACAGGTCAGAAGGTAGTCGGCCTGGCACGCCACGGCAGCGGCGTGGACGTGCGCATCGTGCGGGTCGTTGCCCTGATAGCTGCCGTCAACCGAGTAATCCGTAACCCGGCCGACCTCGAAGGTCTGCGCGATGCGGTCGCGGAGGTTGGACAGTTTGCCGCCGTCCCACTCTGGATGGTTCTTGCGCAGGTGGTACACCACCTCGGCGAGCACGTCTTCCGACCAGAAGACCTGGAAGGGCGCCACCTCGTCCTGATCGGTATAGAGCAGACCGAGCCAGTCTCGAAGCGTCTTGGAGTAGAGCACGTTGGCGTCAACGAAGACCCGCGCCGGCTGCCCTGCCATGGCGGGAGCCTAGCTGGGCAACGCAAGTCTCTACTCGGCTGAGTCGTCCAACTCTCGCAACGCGTCGAACGCCGCGCGCTCACGGGCTCGCCGGGCTCGCCGGGCCGCGTACACGTCATCCGCCTTCATCCGGTGGTGGCTGCCGACCTTGTGCGCGGGGAGTTGGCCGTCCCTCACCATCTTCATCACGGTTGGCCTCGAGACCCCGAGAATGGCAGCGGCCGCCGAGGTCGTGAGCTCTTCCGGCACGGCACCGATGGTGACGCGCCCACCACGAGCCATCACGTCCAGCACCTCCTGAAGAATCCGCCCGAGTTCCGTGGGCAGTTTGCGCGCGGGGTCACCGGCTCGCTCGACCAGCAACACACCTTGAGGCCCCTTCAGTTCCTTGAGCACATCGCGGGCCAACGCCGACTCATGTGGAGACGTCATCACGTGGTCATGGTGCAGGGTGGGCATGATCTCTCCTGGTGAGCAGTCTCCGCGACACGTGCAGATGTAAGTGTAACCGCATTGCACTAATAAGTGCAATGCGGTGCGGCCCGGTCGGCAGGGAGGATGACGGGTCCTCCGGAGGCGCGGCGTCGGTGGCGGAGGCGCGATCCGGACGCCGCACACCGGGGGCCTGGGGCCAGTCAGGCGCGCAAGTCGCGCTGGCGTTACTCGGGTGAGCGGGCGCCATACCGGCG
>CAYRLV010000901.1:0-1348 GCA_964425155.1 uncultured Ornithinicoccus sp.
CGCTCGCCGGGTGTTGAACCGACAGGAGGGAGGGACCATGCACTGCCCCTTCTGCCGGCACACCGACAGCCGGGTCATCGACAGCCGCACCACCGAGGACGGCACCGCGATCCGCCGCCGTCGGCAGTGCCCCGAGTGCGGCCGCCGGTTCACCACTCTCGAGTCGGCCAGCCTCGCGGTCGTCAAGCGTTCCGGCGTCCACGAACCGTTCAGCCGCGACAAGATCCTGGTCGGGGTCCGCAAGGCCTGCCAGGGCCGGCCGGTCAGCGAGGACGACCTGGCCCACCTGGCCCAGCAGGTCGAGGAGGCCATCCGGGCGCAGGGCAGCGCCGAGGTCGAGGCGCACGAGGTCGGCCTGGCGATCCTCGGGCCGCTGCGCGAGCTCGACGAGGTCGCCTACCTGCGGTTCGCCAGCGTCTACCAGGCGTTCGACAGCCTCGAGGACTTCGAGACCGCGATCACCCTGCTCCGCGCCGAGCAGGACGCCAGCCAGCCGGACGAGGGCCAGCCCGACCACCACGACCAGCACGACGAGCAGGACCGCAAGGACGAGCCGGAGGAGACACCGCCGGACCGGAGCAAGGCCGGTATGGCGCGGGGCAGCTGACGGACCGATCGTCACCGCCCGTCACCGCCGCTTCACCGTCAGTCCACGGGGTTGTCAGACCCCGCAGCGACGATGAGGGGGGACGGCCACCCGACGAGAAGCAAGGGGCACGCGCTCGCGGAGGCGAGCACACGGCATACGACAAAGCACGACGAAGCAAGAAGAACGAACGACAACCACAACCAGACCCATCGAGGGGCCAGGGAGGCCAAGTCATGACGGAGACGACCGGCGCACGTGCAGGTGCGAAGGGCAAGAGCAACAAGAAGGGCCTGACCATCGAGCGGATCTACACCACGCCCGGTGTGCACCCGTATGACGAGGTCACCTGGGAGCGCCGGGACGTCGTGCAGCAGAACTGGAAGACCGGGGAGACGATCTTCGAGCAGCGCGGGGTGGAGTTCCCCGACTTCTGGAGCCTCAACGCGTCGACCATCGTCACGACGAAGTACTTCCGCGGGGCGGTCGGCACGGACGCGCGCGAGACCGGGCTCAAGCAGCTGATCGACCGGGTCGTGCTGACCTACGTCAAGGCCGGCAAGGACCACGGCTACTTCGCGACCGACGACGACGCCACGATCTTCGAGCACGAGCTGACGTATGCCCTGCTGCACCAGGTGTTCAGCTTCAACTCGCCCGTGTGGTTCAACGTCGGGACCAAGAGCCCCCAGCAAGTGTCAGCTTGTTTCATTCTCTCCGTTGACGATTCGATGGACTCGATCCTCAACTGGTACAAGGAGG
>CAYRLV010000902.1:0-1347 GCA_964425155.1 uncultured Ornithinicoccus sp.
CCGGCGCCCTGCTTGTCCAGCGGGTCGACCCCGCCGGTGCGGTTCTCGTAGGCGGTGTCGACGCCCTGTGCGATGTCGCCGGACTGCTGGCCGATGGAGATGGACACCCCGCAGGAGCGGCCGTCGAAGCCCTTGGCGGACGAGTCGTAGCCGACCTCGATGATGGTGTCGCGCACGACCTTGGGGATGTCGACGTAGCCGGTGGTGCTCACCTCGCCGGCGACGTGGACCAGACCGGTGGTGACCATGGTCTCGACCGCGACCCGGCTGTGCGCGTCCTGCTCGAGCATGTGGTCGAGGATCGAGTCGCTGATCTGGTCACAGATCTTGTCCGGGTGCCCTTCGGTGACGGACTCGGAGGTGAACAGGCGTGGGGACACGGGGCTCCTTCGTGCAGCGGCTGCTGGCTGGTGGCTGGGCGCGAGTCTAACCGTCCGGCAGCAGGTCCTGTATGACGTCCCACACCGTGGCCGCGATGGTCGCCTTGGGTGCGGGGCCGGCCTCCACGACCGCGTCGTCGTCGCGACGCAGCACGTGCACCCGGTTGTCCTCGGTGCCGAACGCGCGGCCCTGCCCGACCTCGTTCACGACGAGCACGTCGCAGCCCTTGCGGGCGAGCTTGGCGCGGGCGTGGTCCATGACGCTGCCCTGGGCGTCACCGGTCTCGGCGGCGAAGCCCACGATGACCGGCGCGGTGGCGCCCTCCCGGTCCTGGACGAGTCCGGCCAGGATGTCGGGGTTGCGCACCAGCTCGAGGGTGGGGGCGGAGTCGTCGGTCGGCGACTTCTTGATCTTGGCGTCGGCGTAGTGGGCCGGGCGGAAGTCGGCCACGGCGGCGGACATCACCACGACGTCGGCGTCGCCGGCGGCCGCGACCACGGCGTCCCGCAGCTCGACCGCGCTCTCGACCGGGACGACCTTCACGCCGTCCGGGGCGGGGAGGTCCACGTTGGCCGCGACGAGGGTGACCTCGGCACCGCGGTCGGCGGCCACGGCGGCGAGCGCCAGGCCCTGCTTGCCGGAGGAGCGGTTGCCGAGGAACCGCACCGGGTCGAGCGGCTCGCGGGTGCCGCCGGCGCTGATCACGACACGTCGCCCGGCGAGCGGGCCACTCGCGGCGGTCTCCGGCTCCGGCGGCCCGTCGGCGGGGGGAGCAGTCGCGCCGGAGGTGAGCTCACGGCATACGGCGTAGATGTCCTCCGGCTCGGGCAGCCGCCCGGGACCGGTGTCCACGCCGGTGAGCCGCCCGGAGGCGGGGTCGATGACGTGCACGCCGCGGGCGCGCAGCGTCTCGACGTTGGCGACGGTGGCCGGGTGCTGCCACATCTCGGTGTGCATCGCCGGGGC
>CAYRLV010000903.1:0-1341 GCA_964425155.1 uncultured Ornithinicoccus sp.
ACGTCCCCGGTGCGCACCTCGGCCAGCACGTCGATCGGTCGGTCCTCGGTGCCGTAGACCCGGTGGTAACCGACCGGCCCACTGCTCGAGTCGTCGGCCGGCCCACCGGCCTCGGTCTGCACCTCGAAGTAGTAGATCTCCTCGAGCTCGGTCTCCTCGCCGGGGCGCTCCTCGTCGTGCTTGTGCGGCGGGAACGAGGACCAGTTGCCGGCCGGGGTGACGACTTCGCAGGCAATGATCGAGTCGGCGTCGAGCACCGCCGGAACCCCGAAGTTGCGCACCTCGCGGGAGGCGGTGCCCGCCCCGCGCAGCTCGAGCGGCACGTCGGCGACGGGCAGGTGCCGGAACGGTTTCGGCGCCGATCGAGGGTCGACACGAGCCAGCGCCACCGCCACCCTCGCCCCCTCCGGCGCGGTGAGGGTCACACGCGCCCCGTGGCTGACGTAGGCGACGTCGGTCGGGCCGGCGAAGACGTTCGCCCGGCCGGCGAGCTCGGCCTCGTGGTCACCCGTCGCGTCCCTGGCCAGCACCGAGATCCGGCCGGAGAGCGGCACGACGATGGCCTCGACACCGTCCGTCTCGACGGCCTGCGACTCGCCCGGCGCCAGGGTGGCGACCCGGAGCCCGGTGTGTTGCCAGCCGTCTCGGGTGTCGTCGACAACGGTCTCCCACCCGTCGGCTCCGGCCGTGCCGGCGGGGAGGACCCAGCGCTCGTTGTCGCTCATCGGCGGCCACCTCCGGCGCCGGTGTGCACCATCGTCGAGGCGATGTCGACGGCCGCCCCCACGTCGCCGTCCGGCGGATAGAGCAACGCCCGGCCGACGACCAGCCCGCGCACCGCCGGCAGCGTGAGGGCACGCTCCCAGGACGCGTAGGTGTCCGCCGGGTCACCGACCGGGTCGCCGCCGAGCAGCAACGTGGGCATCGTGGTCGCGTCCATGACCCGCTCGAGCTCGTCCACGACCGGCAGCTTGAGCCAGGTGTGCGCGCTCGTGGCGCCCAGCCCGCTCGCCACGTGCACCGACTTGATGGTGCTGTCCGGGTCGAGCAGGTTGGCCACCCGGTCGTCCCGGTGCACCGACCAGAACGGCTCGATCATCGCCATCAGTCCGCGCTGGGCCAGGGCCGTGATCGCCTGCGCAGTGGCCTCGAGGGTGGCCACCGTGCCGTCGTCCTCCAGACAGATCCGGGTGAGCGCCTTGCCGCCGTCCAGGCCCTGGTCGGCAATGGCCTCGGGGGTGTAGGCGGTGAACCGGTCGTCGAGCTCGAACCCGGCCCCCTGCAGGCCACCCCGGTTCATCGAGCCGATGACGACCTTGTCCTCGAGCGCCCCCATGAGCA
>CAYRLV010000904.1:0-1341 GCA_964425155.1 uncultured Ornithinicoccus sp.
CTGTACCTGCAGCATCCGTTCGACGGCACGTGGTTCGGCAAGATCGACTACACCTTCGCCCGCAGCTACGGCAACTCCGAGGGTCAGGTGCGCTCCGACATCGGCCAGACCGACGTCTCCGCCACCGAGGACTGGGATTACGGCAGCCTGATGCAGTACGCCAACGGTGAACTGTCCAACAGCCGTCGCCACCAGTTGAAGGCCTACGGTGCTTGGCAGGTCACGCCGGAATGGATGCTTTCGGGCAACGTGCTGGTGCAGTCCGGAACGCCGCGCAGCTGCCTGGGCTATTTCGGCCCGGATGAAACCGATCCGGCCAATTACCAGGGTGGCGACTACCACTGGTGCGGAGGCGAGCCGTCGCGCCCGGGTGAAATCGGCCACAACCCGTGGCAGTACACGGTCAACCTCGGTGTGGAATACCGCCCGGCCTTTGCCCAGCACAAGCTGGCCTTCAGCCTGGACGTGAACAACGTGTTCAACAACCGCACGGTGCTGTCGGTGGATCCGCATTACGGTACGTCCGGTACCCGCGATCCGGCTTGGCAGCGTGTGCAGTACCAGTCCACGCCGCGCTATGCCCGCCTGGGTGTCCGTTACGACTTCTGACGGACCTCGAAACGTCGCGGACGGCATCACGTCGTCCGCGACCTTCGGCAACCGCATTACAACAATACCGGTTCACCCGTGCTGCACGGTCCCCACGAACCGGAAATCTCCCCCAAAGAGACATCGGCCGCCGCCTTTCCCAACGGCGGCCTTTTTTTGTCCACGACAAAACCTCTATGCTTTCCTCATGAGCTATCTGTTCACGCCTCCCGCCATCCCCAGCCTGCCCGTACTGGGTGACGAACGCCGCTTCCCGGTGCGCCGCGTTTTCTGTATCGGGCGCAACTACGCCGATCACGCCCGCGAAATGGGAGCGGCCATCGATCGCGGCAAACCGGTGTTCTTCACCAAGCCGGCCGATGCCGTGGTGGCCGATGGCAAGGATGTGCCCTGGCCGTCCGCCACGAGCGAACTGCATCACGAGGTGGAAATGGTGGTGGCGCTGCACGCCGGCGGCACCGACCTCTCGGCACAAGCTGCCGCTGACTGCATCTACGGTCATGGTGTGGGGCTGGACCTCACCCGTCGCGACCTGCAGGCCGAAGCCAAGAAACGGGGGCTGCCCTGGGATACGGCCAAAGGCCTGGACCACGGCGCGCCGGTATCGACGCTGTGTCCCATTTCCACGGCCAAGCCGGGACCCGACACGGTATTGCGCCTGGACATCAACGGCCAATGCCGGCAGCAATCGACGCTGGATGCCATGGTCTGGAGCACGGCCGAGATCATCGT
>CAYRLV010000905.1:0-1338 GCA_964425155.1 uncultured Ornithinicoccus sp.
GGGTGCTCGACGAGGGCCGCTGCGGGGTCACGTTCGTCAATGAGGACACCGACGACCTCGCCCGGCAGGTGCTCGCCCTGTTGCGCGACGACGACCGCCGCCGGGCCGTCGCCGCGGCCGGGCACCAGCGGGCCAGGATCTTCGACTGGTCCGTCGTGGCCTCCGACATCGTGGCGGTCTACGAGACGGTGGTCAGTGCCGCGCCACGTCCGCGGGTGCGGCAGGACACCGACTCGCGGTGGTCCCGCTTCCTGCGCGGTGGCCGGCTGGGGGTGGGTGAGTGATGGACCCGCTGACGATCGTCGTCGCGGTCTTCGCGGTGTGCGCGCTCGTGGCCTGGTACCTCTCCTACAGCGCGGCGCGGCTGGACCGGCTGCACGCCAAGGTCGAGGGGGCGCTGACCGCCTTGGACGCCCAACTGGTCCGGCGGGCCGAGGCGACCCTCGAGCTGGCCAACTCCGGTGTGCTCGACCCGGCCAGCGCGCTGCTTCTCGTGGCCGCCGCGTCCGAGTCCCTGGAGGCCGCGGACGAGCAGCACGCCGGCCGCGAGGCGATCGAGAGCGACCTGACCGAGGCTCTGGAGCTGGCGCTGTCACCGGCCGCGTTGGTCCAGATCCGCGAGCACGGTGAGGTCGGGACGGCGACGCTGGGGCGGGTCGCCGCGGCCAACCAGCGGGTTCAACTGGCTCGCCGGTTCCACAACGACGCGGTGACCGACGTGCAGCGGGTGCGGCGCAAGAAGGTGGTGCGCTGGTTCCACCTCGCCGGCCATGCCGAGCTGCCGTCGACGATCGAGTTCGCGGACGAGTTGCCCGCCCTCGAACGCGCCAGCTGAGCGGCGAGGGTGGGGCGTAGCAACCCTGCCGCGGAGGAGCGTGACGCCCGGTCACGGTCGGTCCGTAGAATCGAGGTGAGGAGCCGTGAGGGCTCCCCGCGCACCGTGCCAGCCGGCCGTCATACCAGCCCGAGAGAGGTCCCGCCGTGTCCGAGCAGCAACCCACCCAGAACGGTCCCGAGAGCGGGTCCAAGACCGGCACCGCGCGGGTCAAGCGCGGCATGGCCGAGATGCTCAAGGGCGGCGTCATCATGGACGTCGTCACTCCCGAGCAGGCCAAGATCGCCGAGGACGCCGGCGCCGTCGCCGTCATGGCGCTCGAGCGCGTGCCGGCCGACATCCGGGCGCAGGGTGGCGTCTCGCGGATGTCCGACCCCGACATGATCGACGGCATCATCGAGGCCGTCTCGATCCCGGTGATGGCCAAGGCGCGGATCGGCCACTTCGTCGAGGCGCAGGTGCTGCAGAGCCTCGGCGTGGACTACATCGACGAGTCCGAGGTG
>CAYRLV010000906.1:0-1337 GCA_964425155.1 uncultured Ornithinicoccus sp.
CAGCAGGGCTGACAGCCCATCGCGGTCCAACCGGAGAAGTGCCTCCACCAAGTTGTCCGGGATGTCCGGCGACAGAGATGCAGAGGTCACTTGCTTTCACCTTCATATTCGAGGGTTCCGCACAGATCGGCGTCTGGCGTAGGGGCCCCTGCCATATCTCATTGAGACCTATTGCTTGTACCACTTTCGCTCTGCAGGCGGCGGATTAAATTTTGCGGTCACATGTAGCACGACGGTGGCACCCTTTGAATGTCCTGCTCCAAGTGAGAACCCCAGTTTCTTCAGCCTAACCCCAAGTTCAGAGTCAGCGCGCAACGAGGAGCTCTTGTGGATCTTAAGCTCGACTTCCCTGGCGCCATTATTCAAGACGTTGAGGCGCGCCGCCTCCAAACCTGGCTCCTCTGGCCATTTCAACGGTGCGGGATCTCGCGGAGCTGAACCAACGCCTACGTGATGGAAGTCGTATCCGCTACCTTCAACGCGCTGCATTTCGAATGACGTTCCGGTTCGATGCGCTTTAAAGCCCAGGCGCGTTCTCCGTTCCTTGACGCGAAACGTCCGGCACTCAATCTCACATGCGCCCAACTCGCCCATGACACGTAGCACTTCGTTGTACCGATCCCTGAGAGACCAATCGTCGTACTCACTGAATGGAACAAGAAGCTTCTGGGCTTGCCGAAAGGCGCCCTCATACGCCTGCGGCGCCAGGGCGTAGATGGTCTTGGCGCGGACCTGGCCGGTGTTGCTTCGGTAGCTGTCTCGATCACTCCACGGAAGTTGCTCGAGCTCCACCTTGCCACGGAGGTCCGCAGGCTCGCCTTCATAGAAGGTCACAAGAGCCGTCACTGAGGTGCCTCCCAACCATCCGTCAGACCACGAAGCGCCTGTTCACTGACCGCTGATGCTAGCCCCCCTCGCCCCCGTATGCCTGGACCCTTGACGGAGTCGAGTCCAGGCATACGGTCGAGGGCCCGCAGGACGCCTGATCAGCTGCAGCCGCTGGTGGAGCCGCAGCCTTCGCAGACGAAGCAGGAACCGGCCGGCCGCATCTTCGTGCCGCAGGTCATGCAGATCGGGGCGTCCGCGGCCTTGCCCTGGAACTTCTCCAGCAGCTCGGCCGAGGAGTGCACGCCCTCCTCCGTCTCCCGCGCCGAGGCGGCACCCGAGCCGGACTGGTCCGAAGCCGCGTCGGAAGCAGAGTCCCGCTTCTTCGACGCCGGCGCCGCCGACTGTGAGTACGACTCGAGCTCGCCCTCGATGTCCTCCGAGTCGGAGTCGTCCGAGGTCGAGGTCGGCGCCGCATACGAGCCGGTGTCGAGCTGGCGCGCCCGCTCCTC
>CAYRLV010000907.1:0-1332 GCA_964425155.1 uncultured Ornithinicoccus sp.
GGGTGTGCACCGCGTCCATCGGCCCGGGCTCGACCAACATGCTCACCGGCGCGGCACTCGCGACGATCAACCGGATCCCGGTGCTGTTGCTGCCGTCCGACACCTTCGCCACCCGGGTCTCCGCGCCGGTCCTGCAGGAGCTGGAGACCTCGTATGCCGGTGACGTCACCGTCAATGACGCGTTCCGACCGCTCTCGCGACACTTCGACCGCGTCGTGCGGCCCGAGCAGCTGCCGTCGGCCCTCCTGTCGGCGGTGCGGGTGCTGACCGATCCGGCCGAGACCGGCGCGGTGACCCTCGCGTTGCCGCAGGACGTCCAGGCCGAGGCGCACGACTGGCCGGTCGAGCTGTTCACCGAGCGCACCTGGCACGTCGCGCGCCCGCCCGCCGAGGCGTCACGCGTCGAGGAGGCCGCCGCCATGATCCGGTCGGCACGCCGACCGATGGTGGTCGCCGGCGGAGGCGTCCACTACTCCGGGGCCGAGGAGGCGCTGCGGGCGTTCACCGACGCCACCGGTATCCCCGTCGGCGAGACGCAGGCGGGCAAGGGCTCGCTGCCGCACGGCCACCCGCAAGAGCTCGGTGCCGTCGGGTCCACCGGCACGACCGCGGCCAACGCGATCGCGCGGGCGGCCGACGTCGTGATCGGGATCGGCACGCGCTACAGCGATTTCACCACTGCCTCCCGCACGGTCTTCCAGGCCGAGGGCGTGCGCTTCGTCAACGTCAACGTCGCCAACTTCGATGCCGCGAAGCACTCGGGGCTGACCCTCGTGGCGGACGCGCGGGAAGCCCTCACGTCTCTCACCGCAGCCTTGGCCGGCTATGCCGCGGACCCCGCATACCGGGAGGAGCAGGCCCGGCTCTGGCAGGAGTGGGACCAGCAGGTCGAGCGGACCTACCATCCACCCGCCGAGGTGACCGACGCACTGGCGCCCGGACTGCTGACCCAGGGCGAGGTCATCGGGGTCGTCAACGAGGCCACCGATCCGAGGGACGTGGTGTTGTGCGCCGCGGGGTCCATGCCCGGTGACCTGCACAAGCTGTGGCGGGTGCGCGACCGCAAGTCCTACCACGTCGAATACGGCTACTCGTGCATGGGATACGAGGTGCCGGCGGCGCTCGGCATTCGGCTCGCCGACGAGACCCGTGACGTCTTCGCCATGGTCGGCGACGGCGGCTACCTGATGATGCCGACCGAGCTGGTGACCGCGGTGCAGGAGCACGTCAAGGTCATCGTCGTGCTGGTGCAGAATCACGGATTCCACTCGATCGGCTCGCTGTCGGAGTCGCTCGGATCGCAGCGGTTCGGCACGCAGTACCGGTTCCGCA
>CAYRLV010000908.1:0-1332 GCA_964425155.1 uncultured Ornithinicoccus sp.
GGTCGACCGCGTCGTAGAGACGCTTGTTGCGCACGTACCGGGCCAGCACGACCTTCTTCTTGCCCGAGGCCTTGGTGATGGGTGAGGTGCCGGCGTAGTTCCTGCGAGACTTGGCATCAGCGAAGCGCTCGGGGTCGTCCCCGAGCTCGCCGAGCACCCGGGCGCCGAGGACGTCACCCAGGCCTGGCAGCGAGAGGTAGATGTCGGCGTCCGGGTGCTGCTCAAAAGACTGGTCCAGCTGCGTCTCCAGACCGACGATCTGGGTGTTGAACGCAACAAGCAGGCCCACCAGGGCCTTGGTGCTCGCTGCGTAAGCCTCCACGAGCGGGGCGGGGGCGGTCAGCTGCTCACTGCGCAAGGCGTGCTGGATCCGTTCGGCGGTGTCGTCCAGGTAGCGCCGGCGCCCGCCGGCCCGCAGCGCCGCCTTGAGCTGGGTGAGGGTCAGCCGGGCCCCGGTGCGGGGGTCGGGAGCTCGGCCGAGCACGGCCAGGGCGTCCCGGTCGTCAAGGTCCTCGAAGGCGACCAGCGCCGCCGGGTAGTACTCGCGCAGCGCGTTACGCAGCCGGTTGGTCTCCCGGGCCCGCGACCAGATCAAAGTCTGGTGCGTCCGGGCGATGACCTTGATCCCCTCCACCTGCGCGCTGTCCCCGGCGACCAAGCGGTGGTTGTGGGCGTCGGTGCGGACCAGGTCGGCGAGCATCTTGGCGTCGGCAGCGTCGGACTTGGCGCCGCTGACATGGTGCCGGTCGCGGTACCGCGCGGCGGCCTTGGGGTTGATCGCGTGGACCTGGTATCCGGCCGCGACCAGCGCGTTGACCCACAGGCCACGGTCGGTTTCGATCCCGATGCGCACCTGCACCGGATCTTGGGCGTAGGCGCCGAGCAGGTCGTGAAAGGCCCGCAGGCCCTCAATCCCCTCGCCGAATCTCCTGATGGAGAGCCTCTTGCCCGCCTCGTCCATCACATAGACGTCGTGGTGATCTTCTGCCCAGTCGTTGCCGACGAAGATCACTACCACCACCTCCTCGCCTCAAGCACATCAATCTCGATCGAGCCGAGACCGCCCCGGTAGCGACCTAATGGATCAGTGCTCACCCACGAACCTCCGGGGGCACGACATCCCAGTAGCACTCAACGGGCGACCTACCCGTCGGCCGGGACACGATCTAGATCTAGAGGTCAACAGCCTCAGGCTGTAAACAGTGTTCACCGACCGACGGCTCGGCCAACAGCCTCCCACCCGTGGCCGAGGCCAAGTGCGGAGGATGCACCCCCATTAGGCTGGCAGGCGTGACCTTGTCACCGGAAACCTTGCTCGAGCTGTCGCTCACC
>CAYRLV010000909.1:0-1331 GCA_964425155.1 uncultured Ornithinicoccus sp.
GTGCGGGTCCGGGAAGTGGCTGATCCGAAGTGCCGGTCTGCGGGTGCGAGCCGGCCGCGCTGGATTGATGTGACGCCCCGCGGTGCCCTCCCGGACCCGCCTGGGCTGGGTCGGCCCGGTCGGCTCTGGCGTCGGCCAGGAGTTGACGATAGATGGCGTCGGAGATGCGTCGCTTGAGGCATCGCATCGCTTCTGCTCGGGTCTTGCCGGCGGCGCGCTTGCGTCGGTAGTAGGCCCGGCCGGGGGTGTCGAGGCGGATCTGGGTGGTGGCGGCGATGTGGATCATGTGGTTCATCCGCCGGTTCCCGGCCCGCGAGAGCCGGTGTCGGACGATCTCGCCGGAGGATGCCTCGATCGGTGCGGTACCGGTCCAGGAGGCGAACCGGTTGCGGTCGACGAACCTGGCCACGTCGCCGACGTCGGCCAGGACGCGGGCGGCGACGACCGGGCCGACTCCGGCCAGCTCCATCAACGTGGACCCGCTGGTCAGCACCATCGCCTTGAGCTCCCGGGTCAGGGTCGTGATCTTCTTCTCGATACCGACCAGGTCGGCCAGCTGCTCGGCAGCCAAGCGGCGCCGGGTCTTGCCGGCCAGGTCCCGAGGCCGCACCGACGCGAGGATGGCCTTGGCCTGCAACGCGGTGAGGTCCTTCTTCGCCTTACCCGGCCTCAGCTCCGACAGCAACCGTTGCAGCCGGTTGACCGCTTGGACCCGGGCCCGGGTGAGCTCCTCACGGCGGTCGGCCAGCATCCGCAACGCCTCGAGCTGCACGTCGTAGGACAGCACCCGCAACCCAGCAGTACGGACCGCGACCACCGCGACCGCGTGCGCGTCGTGGGCGTCGGTCTTGCGGTTGTGGCCGGTGTCGAACAACCGAGCCCGGGCCGACAGCTTCGCCGGCACGTCGACCACGTGCTCCCCGTCGGCCAGGAGCCGCTGAGCCAGCGGCCGACCGGCACCGTTGCTGCCCTCCACCGCCCACACCCGCTCCGGGTACGCGGCGACGTGCCTTCGCATCGCCGCATACCCAGCCTTGTCGGTGGCGAACCGGCCGGTCGCCAACACCTTCTCCCGATCGCCGACGACCTCGATGGTCGCCGACAGCTTGTGGGGATCGACCCCGACGAACACTCTCGCCATGATGACTACCTCGCCTTCCCGCCGTCGCCAGTAGAGAACGCCGGGCGGGCATTGCTACTGAGAGCTGGGCAGACCCCTCTGGAGCCACGCGCCGGCACGGCGCCCGGCGGGAACGCAAACCGATAGAGAGCCACACAAGACCGGTGGGCAGCCGCGAGGAGAGCGCCCCGCCGAGCACCTGGACCGAGTC
>CAYRLV010000910.1:0-1320 GCA_964425155.1 uncultured Ornithinicoccus sp.
GCTACCTGCCGTTCGAGCAGGACGCCGCCAACCTATTCTTCCAACTCGTCTCCTCCCGCTACGAGCACGCCTCCCTGATCCTCACCAGCAACCTGCCATTCAGCTCCTGGGCCAGCGTGTTCGGCGACCAGGTCGTCGCCGCCGCGATGATCGACCGCATCGTCCACCACGCCGACGTCATCGCCCTCAAAGGCGCCTCCTACCGGCTCCGCGACCGCGGCATGGAGACCCTGCCCAGCATCAAGGCCGAGCAAGAATCACTAGACTGAAACCGCTCACTCTTCGACCGCCGAAACTGCTCAGTCTTCGAGCGCCGTCGACACCTGGTGCTGGACTGCTTGCCGAGGGTCCCGATGCCAGATTGAGGCATCCTGTTCGATTCGGCCGTAACGAGGCTCGGCTTGCGACCGGTTGTCCAGGGGTGAGGCCGTCACATCTGTGGTGGCGGCGATGGTCATGCCGCTGGTCTCTCCTACGCCGCGACGAAAAGTGGCAGAGGTGCAAAGCTGGCCGACTTAGGCGGCGTAGACGGTGAACGGGACGGTGATGACGTGGCCGTCGTCGAGTCGGAACTGGCCCCAGATCCGGTAGAGCCCGGGGGTCGGGAAGTCTGCGTGGACGTCGAGGTCGGGACCGAATTGCTGTCCGGGCAGGGCGAACACGGGGTCGCCATCGACGTCGCGCACGTCGGCGTGCTCGTGGGTGAAGGTCTGCGCGTCGGCACGCATCACCACCACGTGCCCGGCTGCGGCCAGGTAGGGCTGCAGGTCGGTCACCGGCGCACCGGTGGCGGCGTCGCGGAACCGGAATCGCAGGTCGGCTGGATGCCCCGCCTCGACCCTGCCTTGCAGGGTGATCTCGACGCCATGCACGACCCGCGTGCGGGGGCTCGCCGCCTGCCGCACCGGGGCCGGTGCCGGGCCGGCGACGTGGACCACCGTCCGGTCGTGCAGGTCGCCCATGGCGCCGCGCAGCCGGAACTCGGTGTTGACCACGTAGTCCCCGCCGGTGGGGAACATCATGGTCGTGGCGAGCTCGCCGGGGCGGCCGGTCGGCTCGGGGTGCACGTGGGCGAACGTTTCCAGATCGGATCGCGTGGCGATCAGGTGCATCCACACCTCGTGGCTGCGCGAGAGGTCGGTGACCGGCCGCCCGGTCGCGGCGTCCGTGAGTCGGACGGTGAGGGTCAGCGGCCTACCGGCCTTGGCGGTGTCGGGCACGTCGACGGTGACACGCACGCCTGCCTCGGCGACCTCCTCGGCCTGGATGTCGGCGGTCATCATCGTGCTCATCGACGGGCGCATCGGCATGCCGGTGCGC
>CAYRLV010000911.1:0-1320 GCA_964425155.1 uncultured Ornithinicoccus sp.
AACGGTCTGTTCATCGCGCTCGGCCACGAGCCCCGATCCGACCTCGTGGCCGGGCAAGTTCGCCTCGACCCGGCGGGATACATCGTCACGGACGAACCGAGCACCCGCACCAACCTCGAGGGCGTTTTCGCGGCGGGGGACATCGTCGATCACACCTACCGGCAGGCCATCACGGCTGCGGGGAGTGGGTGTCGAGCGGCACTGGACGCCGAGCGTCATCTGCTGTCAAGCGCCCCACCGCCTTGACCCGGACTCTGACGTAGTCGCCGGGCAGGTACGCCAAGGGTAGCTCCTCGAGCTCGACGATCTCGATCGTGCGGTCGGCCGCCCCTGCCATCACCGCCTTCTGCACAGCCCGGGCGGTGGCCCCGTCGATGGCAGCCTGACGCTCCGCACGGTCTCCGGAGATGACGTACTCGACGGTCGCCCCGATACCGGATCGGGCGGCTCCGACGGCTCGGACGACGTCGCCATGGTCAGGTCGGATGGCCTCGAACTGCGCTGGGACGACTCCCGCGCCCGGGCCGGCGATCACCACGGGGAGCGCATCGTGGTGACTTACCGTGCGGACGGCTGTGTCCAGCTGGGCCGTGAGCGATCGGGTGTCCGTCCCGGTCACCACTCTGTGGGGCCGGCGAGTCCCGGCAGGTGCGGCGGTCATGGCCTCGCGGGAGGACTCGCCTGTCTCTCCGTTCCCTGCGCCACACGGCAAGGTGAGCGCCTCAGGGCGGCCGAGGTGGGTCGGGACTCCGGCGATGCTGACTCGGTGCCGCACGCGTCGAGGTGACCCTGAGGACACGGCACCGACCAGAGTGGCCTTGTTGCCGATCTCGACCACGACACAGTCGGATTCACCCGCCAGTGCCGATGCCCCGGTCATCGCCGTCGCCGGCCCTGACCAAAAGGTGAAGATCGGGTAGTGCTCAGCGAGTGGCACGCCCATCGCCGTCCCGTCGTTGAGGGCCAGGTATAGCTGCGCCCGCGGCAGCACCGAAGCCACCTCGTCGACCAGACGCGCCAGTGTCTCTGCAGCCTTGGCCAGCAGCGCGGCGTTGATGATCGCGGCATTCTCACGCTCGAACAAGCCGATCTGCCCCATCTCGTGGGAGAGGGACAAACGAGCGGAGGGCAGCCGATGTCGTAGGGCCTGCGCCGCTGCGAGCTCGGTCTCGGCGTTGATGGGCGAGAAGATCGAGGTGATCGCGACGGAGGAGATGTCGCGGGCAATCAGCTCCGCTGCGACTCGGTCGATCTCGTCGAGGTCGAGCGGCCGGGTGGGAGTCCCGTCGAACTCGTGCCCGCCCGAGCACGTGAAGACGT
>CAYRLV010000912.1:0-1318 GCA_964425155.1 uncultured Ornithinicoccus sp.
CCTGCACCCCGGGGACGTCGGGGCGCAGACCACGCGCACGTTGCAGAACGTCGAGGGCGTGCTGCGCGCCGGCGGCGCCACTTTCGACGACGTGGTCATGCTGCGCGTCTACCTCACGACGCGGGACGACTTCGCGGCGATGAACGACGCGTATGCCGCGTTCCTCGCCGAGCGCCTCGGCGACGCGGTACTGCCCGCCCGCACCACCGTCATGGTCGAGCTGCCGCGTCCCGACATGCTGGTCGAGATCGACGCCCTCGCCGTGCTCGACAACTGACCCCCTGCCCCGGCAGCCGCCACTGCCCTGAGTTCGTCCACTTCCACGTCCCCGCCCGGGGCGATCTCCTCCGGGCGCGCGCCGTCAGCCGGTTCTCGCCGTCGTGGACCGGTGGTCCTGTTCGCTGACGAGGGTGGTGCCGACCCAGAACGCGTCGTAGTTGTGCACGTACGCGGGGTCTCCCCATGGCTCATCGAGGCGATCGGGGCGGGGGAGGCTCCGGTTGACGATGAACGGGATCTGCAGTTCGCCCAGTGCCCCGTGCGAACGCAGCGGAGCGTCCAGGCTGGACAGGTCGTGCCAAGCGGGAAACCGACCGAGTGCTGTGCCAGGCTCGGCGAGCACGACCACGTCGCCGATGCGGTCGGCCGGCATCGAGAACCTCGCCGCGGCACACTCGCGCGTGTACGCGGCCTGGACCCCGTCGATCGCGCAGACGCCGTCGATGACGGCCGTGGGGTCGGTCCCCTCCGGCAGGTACACGCCGGCGAAGGAGCCCAGGGCGCCGTGATGGGCGGTGTAGGGATCGGTGATCGGCAGAATGACGCGAACACCGTCCGCCCCCGGCTGCGTCTCGGTGGCGCCGAGGATCTCCCGAACCTCGTCCTCGAGGTAGACCACGTTGGGCTTGCGGCCGGCCTTGGTCTTGGCACTCATTCCGTGGTCCGCCGTGAGGACAACGATGGCGCCGAGCTGTTCGAACCGGCTCGCGTAGTGGTCGATCTGGGCATACAAGTGGTTGGCCGCCGCTGTCCCGGGCGCGTTCTTGTGCTGAACGTAGTCGGACAGCGAGACGTACATCAGGTCCGCGTCGCGAGTGCGCAGAACCTCGAGGCCGGCTGCCAGGGCAAAGATCGACAGGTCAGCAGAGTAGACGTCGGGTAGTGGCATGTTCACCAGGTCGAGCACGTCGCCGATCCCGTTGGCCTCGACAGTCGCGCGGTCGGCCTTCTCTGCCGAAAAGCAGATACCTCGCCGGCTCGGGGGCACGAGATCACCGGAACCGTCCAGGGCGGGTCCGTCATCGACCAGCCCGGCGCC
>CAYRLV010000913.1:0-1311 GCA_964425155.1 uncultured Ornithinicoccus sp.
CCGCCGGGCGACCCGCAGCCGTTCTCGGCTCCACAGTGGGGCGGCGAGCATCCGGAGACCAGCCCCGACCGGTTACCGCTAAATCGCAAGGAAAGGTTCTACACCGGCACGGTCCTGCCCATGATCGTGGCCCTGGATGGCTTCCTGCATCTGCCGCGTTTTCTGCGGTTGTGCGGCCTTGACCTAGTCCCGATAGGCGGATGGAGGCAGGAGGGGACGCCGGCAGTCTTCCCGGGATGGTTGCAGTTCTTCTCCGAGTACAGCTTCGCCGAGTCCGTGTTCACCCCTAAGGACCGGGTCCTGTTCGATGGTCGTCCGCAGCACGCGGACACCCCGGACATGGTCATACGGGGCGAAGACTGGCTGGTCGCGGTGGAGGCAAAGATGTTCCACCGCCCCTCCGTGGCCGCACTGAACCTGCAGATGGAGCGGCAGCGCGTCCTGGTCGACTACTGGGCCAGCAGGTTCGCGTTGCCGCGTGACCGGGTCGCGCACGTGATGCTGCTGCCCGACCAGCTGCGGCGGGACCGCCTCGGCGTGAAGGCACCAGTGGTGACGTGGCAGCAGGTCGCTGACGAGTTCACTGGCATCGCATCGCAGTACTGGCTAGGCGTGCTCCGTGAGGCGCTAGCCCGTTACGGCGAGCTGGCGTCCACCGAGAACGACGTGTCCGATGCCCGCCTGACCGGTCAGGAGATCCTCGACGCCCACCAGGACGGCACCCTCGGCTACGCGGCTATGGGTCGGCAGGGGGGCCTGACTGGTCAAACCATGCAGAGGGACTTGTCGGCCGGCGGGTGGCGCGCCCAGACCTACCAGGTGCGGATCTCACCCACCCTGCCGAACGGCAACTGGTTCCTGGTTGAGGACTTCCTCAACCGAGTTCAAACCGAGGACACAGCCACGTCCTCGGCTGAACATCCCCCAGCGGTTTACCCGGTCGCCCCCAACGATACAGAGGGGCCATAGGCTCCTCGATTGAGGCGGACCGCTTGTCCCGAACTCAACCGAGCAGAAGTTCCACCCAGAGCGTGCGATGATTTGCACTCTGATCGCGTCGTGGTTTCGAGTGCTTCCTTGCTCGATACTCGTGGAGACAGCAGCCTGAGCGAAGACGTGGCAAGCCTACTTCGAATCTGTCGTCAAGGCACTGGTGGTGACACGATGGGGAGATGGGACGACGCGACTTCTACGATGACCCAGATGCCCCGGCTGCCAACTCGTTGGTGCCTGCCGCCTCGGCTGTCGTTGCTGATGAGTCCGGACGCATCCTGCTGCACCGACGCCGCGACAACGAGATGTGGGCGTTGC
>CAYRLV010000914.1:0-1310 GCA_964425155.1 uncultured Ornithinicoccus sp.
TTCGGGCTGAAGTGGAACATGGGCTGGATGCACGACTCGCTCGACTACATGGCCGAGCAGCCGATCAACCGGCAGTACCACCACACCCTGCTGACCTTCCCGCTGATGTATGCGTGGAGCGAGAACTTCGTGCTGCCGATCAGCCACGACGAGGTGGTCCACGGCAAGGGATCGCTGCTGCGCAAGATGCCCGGCGACCGCTGGCAGCAGCTCGCCAACGTGCGGGCCTATCTCGCCTACATGTGGAGCCAGCCGGGCAAGCAGCTGCTGTTCATGGGGTGCGAATTCGGCCAGGAGTCGGAGTGGGCCGAGTCGCGCAGCCTGGACTGGTGGCTGCTACAGCAGCCCGCGCACTCGGGCCTGCACTCGCTGGTCCGTGACCTCAACGCCGTCTACCGGTCGCGGCCGGCACTGTGGGAGGTCGACCTCGACCCGTCCGGCTTCACCTGGCTCAATCCGGACGACCACACCGGAAACAGCCTGAGCTACCTGCGATTCGGCCGCGCGGACGACTCCGGGGACAGGTCCGTGGTGGCCTGCCTGCTCAACTTCAGCGGGCACCCGCGCGGCGGCGTGCGGGTGGGCCTGCCGCGGGGCGGCCGGTGGAACGAGATCGTCAACACCGACGCCGAGGTCTACGGCGGCTCCGGGGTCGGCAACCTGGGCGCCGTCGTGGCCGAGGAGTCGCCGTGGCAGGGCCAGCCCTGGTCGGCCGTGGTCACGCTGCCCCCGCTGGGCGGGCTGTGGCTGGAGCCGAGCGCCGAGGACGACGAGACCGACGACTGAGCCGACCGCTCGACACGAGGACGGAGGACCACGATGAACGACTCCCGCGCCGGCACCCCTGCGGAGCCACACGACCTGGTCGACCTGCCGCACCTGGTCACCTCCTACTACACGCGCGTGCCCGATCCGTCGCAGGCGGAGCAGCGGGTGGCCTTCGGCACGTCCGGACACCGCGGAAGCAGCCTCGACGGGGCGTTCAACGAGACCCACATCCTCGCCACGACGCAGGCGATCTGCGACTACCGTCGCGACCAGGGCTACGACGGGCCGCTGTTCCTCGGCCGGGACACGCACGGTCTGAGCGAGCCGGCGTGGGCCACCGCCCTCGAGGTGCTGGCCGCCAACGACGTGACCGTGCTGGTGGACGACCGCGACGGCTACACCCCGACGCCCGCGGTCTCGCACGCGATCCTGCGCGCCAACCAGGGAAAGCAGGTCCAGGGTTCGGGTCGCGGTCTCGCCGACGGGATCGTGGTGACGCCCTCGCACAACCCGCCCCGGGACGGCGGGTTCAAGTACAACCC
>CAYRLV010000915.1:0-1309 GCA_964425155.1 uncultured Ornithinicoccus sp.
AGTCTGCCCCGCGACGCGTTCCCCGCGTTTCGGCTGTCCACAGGGGTGCCGGCCGAGCTGGCGCAGCCCGCGTGCCCGCGGAACCGTGCCGGGACCCGTGGTGAATGGTTGTGGGCAGTGAGGCGGTTTTCTCGCGCAAGTCCAACAACCATTCGCAGCGGGCAGCGGGCAGCGGGTATGCGGGGGCTCGCCGCGGCTGCGCCGGCGCAGCTCGCGCCCCGGGGCACCCCCGCAGCTCGTGCTCCGGTCACCCCGCGATGCTCGCGCTACCCGGGATTCGGGGTACGCCCGGTCAGGGCTGCAGGCGCAGGCGGGGCTTGGCCTCGAGCCCGGCCAGGCCGTTCCAGGAAAGGTTGACCAGATGAGCGGCGACGTCCGCCTTCTTGAACTTGCGCGAGTCCAGCCACCACTGCCCGGTCAGCGCGACCATCCCGACCAGCATCTGGGCGTAGATCGGCGCCGCCCTCGGGTCGAGCTTGGTGCGCTTGAACTCCGCGGCCAGGATGTGCTCGACCTGCGTGGCGATGTCGCTGATCAGGCTGGCGAACGACCCGGTCGCCTGCCCGGGCGGCGAGTCGCGCACCAGGATCCGGAACCCGTCGGTCGACCCCTCGATGTAGTCCAGCAGGGCCAGGGCGGCCCGTTCGACCAGGCCGCGCGCGGTGGTCTCGGCGGTCAGCGCGGAGGTGATGCCGTCGAGCAGCATCCGGATCTCCCGGTCGACCACCACCGCATACAGGCCCTCCTTGCCGCCGAAGTGTTCGTAGACGACCGGCTTGGACACGTCCGCCTTGTGCGCGATCTCCTCGACCGTGGTGCCCTCGAACCCCTTCTCGGCGAACAGCTTGCGCCCCACCTGGATGAGTTGCTCACGGCGCTGCTCGCCGGTCATCCGGGCGCGCACGGCGGGGGCATCGGCCTTGGCTCTCGGGGCGTTCACCCTGCCATCATGCCAAGTCACCCGCCCGCGCCGGCCGGACGCTCGTCGCGCGCGTGCACCGTTGGGTCGGCGCGGCACCGGTCGACTACCCTTGCCCGCAGCCGCCTGTGCGGCACGATCCCCGGTTGCTCTGCTGGCAGGGGCCGCCTGACTTTGAATCAGGATTAGCGACGTAGGTTCGATTCCTACCCGGGGAGCCCCGTGCGCCGTCCCCGCCGGCGCGGCGCGGCGTTCTCGGCGAGCGCGCCACCCGCTGGGGCGAAACCCGCCCCGAATCCCGCCCCGAATGGTTGTTGGATGTGAGGCGGTTTTTTCGCCTCACATCCAACAACCATTCGCAACGGGGAGCGGGGAGTCAGGGCATCGATT
>CAYRLV010000916.1:0-1308 GCA_964425155.1 uncultured Ornithinicoccus sp.
AGATCTCGATGCCTTCCTGGTGCAGCCGTTCGGCGACGCGGCCGGCGAGGTGGCGCGCCTCGAGCCGGCCGGGGTGGGTGACCAGGAGAATCCGGCGCGTCATCTGCGGCCCCGGCGACGGATCGGGTGAGGCACGAGCGGGCTCGACGTGCGTCGGTCGGTCACGTCGGGGCCTCCTCCCGGGTCAGGATCTCGGCGAGCTGGATCACGTCCTGCTCGATCATCATGCCCGCTTGGCTGCGCGCCAACCACAGCAGGTACTCCCGGTTGCCGCTGCTCCCGGCGATCGGGCTGCGACCGAGCCCGTGCGGCACCAGGGCGTGGGCCTCGGCCGCGGACACGACGTCGAGCAGCGCGCGGCGGCGATCGGCTGCCGCCCGGACCACGCCGCCCTTGCCGACACGCCCGCGCCCGACCTCGAACTGAGGTTTGACCAGGACCACGAGATCGCCATCCGGCGAGGTGAGCTCGGCCAGCCGCTCGAGCACGGTCCGCACCGAGATGAAGCTCAGGTCGCACACCACCAGGTCGAACCGGCCGCCGAGGTCGTCCGCCGTCACGTCCCGCACGTTGGTGCCGGAGCGTTCGACCACCCGCGGATCACCGGTCAGTGCTGCGGCCAACTGGCTGTGTCCGACGTCGAGCGCCACGACGGCACGTGCCCCGTGGGTGAGCAGCACCTGGGTGAAACCACCCGTCGACGCACCCACGTCGAGGCAGCGACGGCCCTCCACCCGCAGCCCGGCCGGGCCGAACTGGTCCAGCGCGGCGAGCAGCTTGTGCGCGGCGCGGCCCACCCACGGGCCGGGCTGTTCGGTCAGGCTGAGCCGATCGTCGGGGCCCACCCGCTGGGCGGGCTTGCTGGCAACGGTGTCGTTGACCCGGACGGCGCCGTCAACGATCAACTCGTGCGCCTGACCGCGCGAGCGCGCGAGACCGCGCCGCACGAGGGCCACGTCCAGCCGGGCCCGCCCACCGTGCGGCTCGGGATCGGCCGGGTGGACCGCACGGGGGTCGGATTCAGCCGTCACCGAGGTCGGACAGCCTCCCCTGGAGGACTTCGTGCACGTGTTCGGCCGCCTCGATCTGGGTGGACAGCGGCTCGTCGGCGGCACCGTCGAGCCGCTCGAGCGCCGCATCGACCTGCTCGTCCCCCGTCGCCGGCGACGCCCCGTCGGTCTCCGGCACCGGATCACCCGGCGCGGGCGTGCCCTGCGGGAGATCCTCCGACCAGGTCATCGGCTGCTCCGGGTCGTGCTCTTCTTGGCACTGCTCGTCTTGGCGGCGGTCTTCTTCGCCGCCGACTTC
>CAYRLV010000917.1:0-1308 GCA_964425155.1 uncultured Ornithinicoccus sp.
TGGTCAAGGACGCCTTCCGGCAGCTGGCCCAGCGCTCTGCCGGGGCCCGCTGACCTCCCGGGCGCCGGCGACGAGCAGGTGCGCGGGAGCGCGCCCGGGCGAGTTCGGCATCCGGGACGCACGTCCACGAGCCGGACCACCCGCCATACAATCCGGGCCATGAGTGCCACGACCGACCAGGCGACGCAGACAACCCAGGCCGACCTCAAGCCGCGCAGCCGCGACGTCACGGACGGCATCGAGAAGACCGCCGCGCGCGGCATGCTGCGCGCCGTCGGGCTCGGCGACGACGACTTCGCCAAACCGCAGGTGGGCGTGGCCAGCTCCTGGAACGAGATCACGCCGTGCAACCTCTCGCTCGACCGGCTGTCCCAGGCGGTCAAGGACGGGGTGCACGCCGGAGGCGGCTACCCGCTCGAGTTCGGCACGATCAGTGTGAGCGACGGCATCTCGATGGGCCACGAGGGCATGCACTTCTCGCTGGTCAGCCGCGAGGTCATCGCCGACTCCGTCGAAACCGTGATGGAGGCCGAACGCCTCGACGGCTCAGTGCTGCTCGCGGGCTGTGACAAGTCGCTGCCCGGCATGCTGATGGCTGCGGCCCGCCTCGACCTGGCCAGTGTCTTCCTGTATGCGGGGTCGATCCTCCCGGGGATCGCCAAGCTCTCCGACGGGTCCGAGAAGCAGGTCACCATCATCGACGCGTTCGAGGCCGTGGGGGCCTGCGCGGCCGGCCGGATGAGTCGGGACGACGTGGACGCCATCGAGCGCGCCATCTGCCCGGGGGAGGGCGCGTGCGGCGGGATGTACACCGCCAACACGATGGCCTCGGTCGCCGAGGCGCTCGGCATGTCGCTGCCCGGCAGTGCTGCGCCGCCGGCGACGGACCGGCGCCGGGACGGCTTCGCCCGCAAGTCCGGCGAGGCCGTGGTCGAGCTGCTGCGGCGGGGGATCACCGCCCGGCAGATCATGACCAAGGAGGCGTTCGAGAACGCGATCGCCGTGGTCATGGCGTTCGGCGGCTCGACCAATGCGGTCCTGCACCTGCTGGCGATCGCCAACGAGGCCGAGGTGGAGCTGACCCTGGACGACTTCATCCGGGTCGGGCGGCGGGTCCCGCACCTGGCCGACGTCAAGCCGTTCGGCCAGTTCGTGATGACCGACATCGACCGGGTCGGCGGCGTGCCCGTCGTGATGAAGGCCCTGCTCGACGCCGGTCTGCTGCACGGCGACTGCCTCACGGTCACGGGCCGGACCGTGGCCGAGAACCTCGCGCACATCCGGCCGCCGGACCCGGACGGCCACGTG
>CAYRLV010000918.1:0-1307 GCA_964425155.1 uncultured Ornithinicoccus sp.
CGCTGTCGATGCGGTTCAAGGAGGACTACGCCGCGGCGCACGTGCCGATGCTGCCGGTGGTCGCGCGTGACGTCGCCGTCGCGCGCCAGGTCGTCCTCTACAGCTGGGCCACGGTGGCGGCGTCGCTGGCCCTCGTGCCGGTGGCCTCGATGGGCTGGGTCTACCTCGGGGCGGCGGTGATCTCGGGCGCGCTGCTGGTGGTCGAGGCGCACCGCCTGCTCGTGCGGGCCCGGCGTGGCGCGCAGGGCAAGGCCTTGGGCGCGATGCGGTTGTTCCACTTCTCGATCAGCTACCTGACCCTGCTGTTCCTGGGTGTCGCGATCGACCCGCTCCTGCACCTCGCCCTCTGACGTGGCGACCACTCCCGGAGCCGCCGGGCCGCAGTGGCAGACCGACTCGTTCGAGCAGCTCTACCGGGACGTCGGTGACGACCTCGAGCAGATCCCGTGGAGCGACGGTGCGCCGGACGAGCAGTTGGTGGGCTGGCTGGAGCGCCTCGGCCCCGGGCGGGGCCGGCGCGGGCTGGTGATCGGGTGCGGCCTGGGGGAGGACGCGGAGGAGCTCGGGCGGCGCGGCTGGGCGGTGACCGCGTTCGACTTCTCGCCCACCGCCATCGAGTGGTGCCGGCGGCGCCACCCGCGGTCACCGGTGGACTACGTCGTGGCCGACCTGCTCGACCTGCCCTCCGACTTCACCAGGGCCTTCGACGCGGTCGTGGAGATCTACACGATCCAGTCGATCTCGCTGGCCCACCGACCCGCGACCCTCGCTGCGCTGGCCGACACGGTGGCGCCGGAAGGCCGGTTGTTCGTGCGGTGCATGCTGCGCGGTGACGACGACCCGGTGGCGGACCGCCCGTGGCCGGTGAGCCGGCGCGACCTTCTCGACCTCGACCGAGCCGGTCTGACCCGGGTCGACGAGGACACGATCGACCGCGGCCCCGATCGGCTCCCGGTTCTGGTCGCCGACTACGTACGCCGTCGCTGAGTCCGTCGGCGCGGCGGCGTCGGTGGGGCGTGGCACGCTGCCTCCATCCGGCACCGACCGTGGTGGCCCGACGAGTGGAGAGCAGCGATGAGCCGTGCCGTCCAGATCACCTTCGACGCCCACGATCCCCGACGCCTGTCGAGCTTCTGGCGGGACGCCCTGGGCTACGTGCACCCGCCACCGCCGGGGGTCGACCTGGCTGAGGGAGCCGACCCGCTGGCGGCCTGGGACGAGTTCCTCGAGGCGTCCGGTGTCCCCGAGTCCCAACGCAACTCGGCCTCGGCGCTGGAGGATCCGGACGGGCCGGGGCCGCGGATCTT
>CAYRLV010000919.1:0-1306 GCA_964425155.1 uncultured Ornithinicoccus sp.
TGGTGCCGAGGACCGGCATGGTTCAGCGTAGATCCGCCGTCCGTCCGGGCGCCGCAGTTTCCGGTGACCCGGGCGACGTGGGGAGCGAGGTGACTGACCCTCATACCAACGCATGGCACTCGGCAGGAAGCGTCACCCACCCGCGCGGACCGCACCCCCCAGCGCGTCCAGGTTCGGGTCTGGTGTCGTCCGTTCGGCCGATTTCCAGACCGTCTCAGCGATGGAATCCTGACGAGCGTCCCGCCGGGACCGCGGACAGCGTGAAGGAGGACAACGCGCACCCATGGTGAGTCGTTGGGCCAGGTGGAGGGATGTCGTGACGCTGGGTCCGGCGCGCCGGCGTCGCTGGATGACGCGGCGTCTGGCCGAGCTGGACCGGCTCGACCGTGCATCATCGGAGCCTCCGCTCCTCTCCCAGTCTCCCAGTGGGCCCCCGCCACGCCGCGCCACGACTGCTCGGCGCGGTCGCGCCATCGTTGCGGTGCCCGTGAGTCTGCTGCTCGCGGGCGCCTTAGTCGTGGGGAGCCAACACATCCCACTGTCGGTGCTACGGGTCATCCAAACTGCCGGCGACACTCCACCGATCCCCAAGGATGCCCGCCGACAACCACTGGGCACGCCTCCTCCGGCGCCTGCCGGCACCGGAGGCTACGGCTTCATGGCACACCAGACGGGCCAGCCAGACGCGCCGCTCGCCTACGACCCGTGCCGTCGGATCCACATCGTCGTCAACGATGCCGCAGCCCCGCCGGGGGCCGACCGCCTGTTGCGCGAAGCCATCGGCGAGGTCTCCCGTGCCACTGGACTCGTCTTCACCATCGACGGTCCAACCGTCGAGACGCCGAGCAGGGATCGACCGACCCGCGACAAACGGTATGGCGACCGATGGTCACCCGTGCTGGTGGCGTGGACCACCCCGGCCCATGTGCCTGCCCTCGCTGGACCGGTCGCCGGAGTCGCTGGCAGCACACCGGCCAAGGGGATGACCAGCAAACCACGCTACGTGACGGGAGCAGTCAGCCTGGACGGTCCTGCCTTCCGCCGGATGCTCGTACGTCCCGATGGTCACGAGCACGCCCGTGCCGTCGTGATGCACGAACTCGGCCACCTCGTGGGACTCGCCCACGTCCCGGACCCCCATCAGCTGATGTATGAAGCCAACACGGGACGCACATCGTTCGGCGACGGTGACCTTCGTGGACTCCACCAACTCGGCCTTGGGACGTGCTACTTCGACACCTGAGCCGGAAGGTTTGTGACAGGGTCGGGGCATGGGGCAGGAGAGCCACGCTGAAGCGGCCGTGGA
>CAYRLV010000920.1:0-1304 GCA_964425155.1 uncultured Ornithinicoccus sp.
TCCACCAGGACCAGCCGGACACGCGTCTGGTCATCATCGGGTCGGGCCCGCTGAAGGAGCACCTGGAGGCGCTCACCTGGCAGCTCGGCGTCGGGTCCAGCGTCGTCCTGACCGGTCAGCAGTCCAACCCGTTCGTGCTGCTGGACCACAGCGACTGCTTCGTGCTGTCCAGCGACTACGAGGGCCAGCCCATGGTCATCCTCGAGGCACGGGTGCTCGGGCTGCCCGTGGTGAGCACGGCGTTCGCCTCCGTCGGCGGGGCACTCACCAGCGAGACCGGGCTGGTGGTGCCGCGGTCCGAGGACGAGCTCGCCGCGGGTATGCGGGAGGCCATCGCCGGCCACGTGCCGAACCAGCCGTTCGACGCCGACGCCTACAACGCCCAGGCCGTCGAGGAGTTCTACGCCGCGATCGGCGCCCAGGACCGGGCGACGTGACGGCACCCGGGCCGGCGAGCGGCTCGCGATAGCATCGACGCTCGACCCCAGCAGCTCGACACGAGCCAGACGGGAGACAGGAGACTCCGTGCCGGTCTTGCGCAAGGACGGTCGCCAGATCCTCTTCGTTCACGTACCCAAGACGGGTGGCACCGCGATCGAGCGGGCGTTCAAGGCGCACGACTGGGCCGTCTCCTACCTCGACGGCAAGATGGGTCGGGGCACCCTGAACCACGTGCGCCGCAGCACACCGCAGCACATGGAGGCCGACCTGCTGCGGATGCTCTTCCGCCTCGACCGGTTCGACCTCACCTTCCTGATCGTGCGCGATCCGGTGGGCCGGCTGCGGTCCGAGTATCTGTGGCGGACCCGGCGGCGCGCGGACGTCGGACTGGACGGCGCCTCGGTGGAGGCCTGGGCCGAGGAGGTCTTCGAGGGGTGCCGCCAGGACCCGCACCTGCACGACAACCACATCCGCCCGCAGGCCGACTTCCTGCTGCCGGACTGCCGGGTGTTCCGGTTCGAGGACGGGCTGGACCGGATCGTGCAGACGCTGGAGGACGACTACGGCCTCGGCCTGACCGGAGAGGTGCCGCGAGCCAGGACCGGCTCCGGCACGACCGGCCACCACAGCCGGGACGTGGAGATCACGCCGTCGCTGCAGTCCCGGATCCGGGAGTTCTACGCCCGTGACTACGAGCTGTTCGGTTACGCCTGAGCTGCTCACCCTGACCGGGGTGCGGCCGCCTCCGGGCCGGGTTCCGGGGGCGGGCGGGCGCCTCGCTGGCCGCCCCCCGTGCCGTCCCGCCCGGATTCTCGCTACCCTCCCGGGGTGAGCCAGACGCCCCAGCTGCAGTTGCACGCCGG
>CAYRLV010000921.1:0-1302 GCA_964425155.1 uncultured Ornithinicoccus sp.
GGAGCACGCGAGCATCGCGACGTTGGCAAGATCACGCTTCTCGATATCGGTACACGCAGCCCGGCGTTTGATGTGGGCCGCAACAAGGAAGCGTGCCGGATACAGGCGCCCACAGATGTTGCACTTTGCTAGATCTGCATCGCCGATTAGCCGGCGACGGAGCTTTGCCTGCTCACCTCGACTGACCGATCGGTGAATGCGCTCGAGTTCGCCCCCGTACTCCCAAACCGTAGCCCCAGCTCCTCCGCGCCGATAGCCTTCTAAAGCAACTCGTGCGGGCGAGACGTCGACGACCTGCGCATCCGGAAGCGTCAGCAGCACGGCACCAATGAAGGCACTGCGGTGGCCTAACTGCTCGACAGTCACCTCCACAGAGCCGTCACGCCGCAGGCTGTCCAGTCCTGCTTGCACGTCGGCAATCTCTACGTCGCTGCCGTGAGGCGATCGGCTCGTTGCGACTAAAACGTGGGAAGGACGGACGCCCAGGATGCAGTTCCACTGACCGCTCACCGTGGTGAGGTCCACGCCAACAAGGCTGCGAAGCAAATCTCGCGCTTCTCCGGTGAACACTTCCTCCCTGAGCTGCTCGGTCGGAAATGGGGACTCGCCACTGGCGTTCACCTCGAACCGATGACCCCACGTCTCGCTGATCCAGTGTCCGAGTCGTTCCGACAATTGGAAGAGGTAACCAGTATTGGGCCGGCCATTGCGGTCGAACGCTCCACCGCGTTTTGGTTCCTCCAGACGCAGGTCAGCCGGGATGTCATTGACCCGTGGTGGGTCAGTGGCTACGTGATAGATAGTGCGCACGAGGTTGCCGTCAGTCCCCCACTTGTCTTCGGGCAGTGTTGGAGGCTTGCGAGATGGAACTGCGGCGGTCGTCACGATGCTCATGGCTCGGAGTCGGGAGCCGGCGTTATGCACGATCACGTCGCCAGGCTGGACATCATGCATGGTCTCGTGGTGAGAGATTCGGCGACCATTCCGTCCGCGTTGCGGCGCCCAAAGGATACCTTCCGCTTCTTCCGCCGCGAAGGTATCCCCTTGGTTCACCCACCAATACCGAGTCACGCCACGATCCCACCATCGAGCTCTGACAGCGTGGCCTCTACAGAAACCGCCCGCCGCGCGATCCGCTCCACCTGCCGCAGCAAGTCCCGCGGATGCTGCGTCAGGTCTAGGGGCGCTTGGACGATCTCGATATCGGTGTTCTTGACGTGCCAGGGCTCTGGCGCCTCCTGTCCACCGGCATAGATCAGCCAGGCGCGACGCACCTGAAGCGCTGTACAGTACGCCAACATC
>CAYRLV010000922.1:0-1300 GCA_964425155.1 uncultured Ornithinicoccus sp.
ACGCCGACCTGCTGCGCGAGCAGATCGACGGCGCCGTCGGCCAGTGACCCGGCACCACCGTGCTCACACGCCGGGCAGAGGCGGCGGTGACTTCGGTGGCGTCTTGGCGAGCAGCCGGGTGACCTCGCGGATCGCCCGTTCGAGCTGGACGTCCCGGCCGGCGACGTGGTCCTGCGGCGCCACCTGCACCTCGATGTCGGGGTCGACCCCGTGGTTCTCGACGCCCCAGCCGAAGTCCTCGAACCAGAACGAGTAGCGCGGCTGGGTCACGACGGTGCCGTCGACGAGCGAGTAGCGGCCGTCGATGCCGATGACGCCGCCCCAGGTCCGGGTGCCCACCACGGGGCCGAGGCCCAGGGAACGGATCGCCGCGGTCACGATGTCGCCGTCCGACCCGGCGTGCATGTCGGTGACCGCCACCAACGGTCCGCGGCGCGCGTCGCCCGGGTAGCTCGTCGGCTCGTAGCCGCGCGACGTGCACCACCCGATGATCCGGCGGGCGAGCTTCTCCACGACGAGCTCCGACGTGTGGCCTCCCCGGTTGCCGCGCACGTCCACGATCAGCGCGTCCCGGCCCACCTCGGTGCGCAGGTCGCGGTGCAGCTGGGCCCAGCCGCCGGCGACCATGTCGGGGACGTGCACGTAGCCGACGGCGCCGTCGGTCCGCTCGTGCACGAACTCCCGCCGACCCGCCACCCAGTCCTGGTAGCGCAGCGGCACCTCGTCGGCGGTCGGCACCACGACCACCCGGCGCACGGCGCTCCCGTCAGCGGGTTCGACAGTGAGCTCCACCGGGGTGCCGGCAGCGCCGAGGAGCAGGGCACCCGGCCCGCAGGTGGAGGTGGTCTCGCGGCCGTCGACGGCGAGGATCGCGTCGCCCGCCCGCACCGCCACGCCGGGGTCGCACAGCGGCGACCGGGCGCGCGGGTCGGAGGACTCGCCCGGCACCACTCGGGCCACCCGCCAGCGACCGTCCTCGAACGCCAGGTCGGCACCGAGCAAGCCCTGGCCGGTGCCCTCCTCCTCGGGCGGTGCCGGGGCCATGCAGTAGGCGTGCGACGAGCCGAGCTCGCCGTGCAGCTCCCAGATCAGGTCGACCAGGTCGTCGCGCGAGCCGAGCCGGGGCAGGAGGGCCGCGTAGCGGTCACGAGCAGCGGGCCAGTCGACCCCGCCGAGGTCGGCGCGCCAGAAGTGGTCGCGCATGAGCCGCCACGCCTCATGGAACATCTGGGTCCACTCGGCGACGGGGTCGACGCGCACCCGCACCCGGCCGAGGTCGACGGTGACCCTCTCGGGGGCG
>CAYRLV010000923.1:0-1296 GCA_964425155.1 uncultured Ornithinicoccus sp.
GCTCGCCAGGTGCTCCTGGAGAAACGCGGTCGTGGTCTGCCAGGCCGCCTCGGACGCCGCGGCGTGGAAGAACACCGGGTGCGGGTTGTCGAACGCGTGGCCAGCGCCCTCATACGTCTCGAACCGCGTCGAGGGCCCGGCGACCGCCTCGCGCACCCGTCCGACGGTCTCCTGGTCGATGAAGGTGTCGGCGAGCCCGAAGTGGTGCAGGCTCGGCGCGGTGACCCGTGGCGCGAGGTCGAGCTGCTGGGGGATGGACGACCCGTAGTAGCTGACCAGCACGTCCGGCTCGTCCTCCGCAGCGACCGCGAACGCGAGGCCGCCGCCGAAGCAGAACCCGAGCAGGCCCACCCGGTCCACGCCCAGGTGGCCGCGCAGGTGCGCCAGAGCGGCCCGGCCGTCCGCGACCGCCAGGTCCCAGTCGAGCCGGCCGGCGATGCCCATGGCCCGCTCGAGGAAGTCGTCCGCGGACTCGTCGATCTCGGTGTCGTCCAGCCGCCAGTAGATCTCGGGGGCGAGGACGGTGTAACCGAGCGCGGCCAGGTCCGCGCAGCGGTCCCGGATGTAGTCGCTCACGCCGAAGATCTCCTGGCAGACGACGACGCCGGCCCCGTTGGCGTGGCCGTCCTTCGGCTCCCACAGGTGGGCCGGCATCGGACCGTCGCTCGTCGGTACGTCGACCGCGGCCGACTGCGAGCCGGTCACGTCGCCAGGCACGCCCGGCCCGGCTCCCGCGTCAGCGGTGGACACGGTCACCGTCCGGGAGGATCAGGGCCAGGATCATGCTCACGAAGGTGATGATGATGCCGCCCAGCACGGCGTCCCAGAAGAAGTCGTTGACGTGGAACGCCAGGTTGAGCCCACCGGCGACCCACGAGGTGAGCTCGAGCATCGCCGCGTTGATGATCAGCGTCAGCAGTCCCAGCGTCAGCACGATGAAGGGGAAGGCGAAGAACTTCACCACCGGCTTGATGATCGCGTTGATCAGCCCGAAGATCACCGCGACCACGAGGATCGTGCCGATCTTGCGGGCGAGACCGTCGTCGGAGCTGTGCTCGAACTCGATCCCGTTGATCACCAGGGCGGCCACCCACAGGGCCACCGCGTTGACCAGCACCTTGATCCCGAACTCTCTCATGCCCCCATCGTGTCAGGTCCGGCCGCCGCAGCCACGAGGGATCGCTGGGAATTCGTTCGCCGAGGGCGGCGGCGCCCGGGCGCGCCGCGCGGCGGGTGGGCCGAGGCAGCCGGGTGACTCCCGGCATACAGTGCCTCTATGAGCGAGGTCACCCACAC
>CAYRLV010000924.1:0-1293 GCA_964425155.1 uncultured Ornithinicoccus sp.
CTGAGCCAGGGACTCGGCCGCCCCCTCGCGGCAGCGCTGTGGAGCTTCGGGTCCGCCCGGGTCGTGCTCGGACTGCTCGTCACTCTGGGCGCTGCGGGGTTGGCTGCGGTCGCTGCGGCTCGTCGCCCCTGACCCCGCTCAGCCGGCCGTCGGCTCGCTGGTCTCCGCGGCGGCCACCAGCCGGTCGCGTTCGTCGTGCACGAACGCACCGAGCTGGAGCAGGTGGGGCTCGTGCTGCCGGAAGTGGTGGCCGCAGAAGTACAGCGGCCGATCGACCGCGGGGATCCATGCCCTCACCAGTGCCTCGACGCCGCAGGTGCCCGGCTCCATCCGCCGGCCGCGCGCGTCGGGCACCGAGCCCGGAGCATCGCAACGGTCGGACTTGGTCAGCGGGCGGGTGGCTGCGAGCGGCACGATCCGTCCGGTGCGGTCGCGCAGGTCGGGGCGGTCGAAGGTCGGGGCAACGGCGCTCATCGTGGTCTCCTGACACCACTCGTGCGTCGGCGCTGGGCCTACGGCGGGCGGTCGCCCAGCCCGTGCTCGAGCCGGGCGACGCAGGATGTCGTCCTGCTACTCGGGGAACGTTCGAGCCGTGAAATTCATTCCGCCGGAGCCGGTTTCGACAGTCACTGCACCTCGAGCAACATTCGCTCGATCGAGTCGACCTTGGTGCGCAGCTCATCGACACCGGTGCGGATCCGGGCGAGGTCCTCCTGTGCCCGCTTCTCGTGCTCGCGCCGTTCCTTGAGCTCCTTGGGCGAGCGGCCGTGGTGGCCGGGCAGCGATGACGGGATGATCGTGATGGCCATGGCCACGAGGATGAACCCCAGGATGATGGCGATCCAGATCTGTGCGTTGCTCATGACCGTTGCTCCTTGCTCGGTGCGGTGAGGGTGTCTGCTGCCGTGGCGAGGGTGGCGGCGTCGAGCCGCACCGAGAACGGCATCAGGCTGTAGTACTTCATCGCCTTGCCGTCCTCGGAGACCTCGAGCTCGCTCGTCACCACCCCGGCGCTCTCCAGCTTGCGCAGGTGCATCTGCAGCAGCGGGCGGCTGATCTCCAGCTCGCGCGCCAGCTCGCTGACGTAGCGCCGCCCTTGGTGCAACGCCGCCACGACCCGGACCCGGTGCGGGTTGGCGAGCGTGCCGAGGAGCTGGACCAAGGCGTCGCCGCCGAGCGCTTCCCCCATCTCGTTCGCCTCTCTGTTGCAGGTGCAAGAATAATTTTGCGGGTGCGTGGCGAGGTTGTCAACCGCACCTCGTCACAGGCTTGCCCGCCGGGGGCAGGGGAGGC
>CAYRLV010000925.1:0-1293 GCA_964425155.1 uncultured Ornithinicoccus sp.
GCTGCTCGGCCCCGCCTGCCTCAGCAGCTGACCGGGCGACCTCCGGGTCGTCGGCCGTCAGCGGTCGGCGTCCACTACCGCACCGGTGCCAGGCGTGGGACGATGCACCATGGCCGGTGAGCCGGCAGGCGGCAGTAGGGCAGCCGAGGACCGGCGCGGGCCGGGTCCGGACGGTCGGGGAGACCTGCCGACATGAGGGTCGTGGTCAACGGGGCGAGCGGGTTCCTCGGATCACACGTCGTCAAGGCGCTCCTGGCGGACGGCCACGAGGTGCGCGCCTCCGCCCGTTCCCCCAGCCGGATTCGTCGAGCGCTCGAGCCCTGGGACCTTGCCGACGCGGTGGAGATGATCGAGGGCGACGTCACCGACGAGGAGGACGTCGCACGCGTCCTCGGCGACAGTGACGCCGTCGTCCATGCCGCCGCCGTCTACTCGTTCGACGCACGCCGCGGCCCGGAGATGCTGGAGGGCAACGTCCGCGGCACCGAGAACGTCCTCGGACGGGCCGTTGCCCTCGGTCTGGACCCGATCGTGCACCTGTCCTCGTATGTCGCGCTGTTGCCCAGCAGGACACCGATCACCACGAGCTCGCCGCCCGGTGAGCCGTCCACGCCCTACGCGCTCTCCAAGGCACGGGCCGAGCAGATCGCTCGCCGGTTGCAGGCCGACGGCCACCCGATCACCATCGTCTCTCCCGGGATGGTGTGGGGACCCGACGACCCGATGATGGGGGAGTCCTCCCAGTTCGCCCGCGCGGTCCTGGACGGGAAGCTGCCGTTCGGTCTGCCCGGCAGCGTGCCGGTCGTCGACGTGCGCGACGTGGCGGCGGTGGTGGCCGCGGCGATGCGTCCCGGGCGGGGCACGAGGCGCTACCTGGCCTGCGGGCCCTCGGTCCCCATGAAGCAGGTCCAGACGGTGGTGGCCGAGGTCGGCGGGACGCGGCCGCCGCGAGGGACCGCGCCGGGTTGGTTCGTCCTCGGGCTGGGACGCGTGGCCGACTGGGCCCAACGGGTCGTTCCGGCTCGCCTGCCGATCAACTACCAGGCTCCGTGGACCCTGACCCACGCCGTGGCCGTCGACGCCTCCGCCACCGAGCGGGAGCTCGGTGTGCAGTTCCGGGACGGCGAGCAGTCCGTCCGCGACACCGCACGCTGGTTGCTCGGCGGCGAGCGAGCCTGACGCCCGCGCAGCCCGGACGGCGCCGACCACCGTCGATGCCCGTGAGTCACCGCCCCACGACGACGACGAGCCTGGTGGCGGCTGCTCGCCGCCGTCGCGTTTGTCCAAGGCAAC
>CAYRLV010000926.1:0-1292 GCA_964425155.1 uncultured Ornithinicoccus sp.
ACGATCACCGTCATCGCGTAGTCGATGTAGCTGCGCTGCATCTCGGTGTTGATGTCGACCGCCTGGGTGCGGTCTCCCTCGATGGGCGGTGTCTGGTCAGTCATTCCCTTGTCTCTCAGTCAGGTTCGTATGACGAGTGCTGGTCTCCGGCGCTACGCAGGTGGCTGCCGGCGGGCTACCATCCGGCCTCGCAGGCTCGGCCTCCCGCCAGACCCGCCACGCCCGGCGGCAGCCACCTGCTCCGCGCCTCGGAGCGAAGGTCACCAAGGATTTGGCTCATCAGATGTCGAGGAACCGCACGTCGCGGGCGTTGCGCTGGATGAACTGGCGCCGGCTCTCGACGTCCTCGCCCATCAGCACCGCGAACATCTCGTCGGCCGCCGCAGCGTCGTCCAGGGTGACCTGCAACAGGATCCGGTGGTCCGGGTTCATCGTGGTGTCCCACAGCTCCTGGTAGTCCATCTCGCCGAGACCCTTGTAGCGCTGGATGCCGGCGTCCTTGGGCAGTCGGCGACCGGCCGACATACCGGCCTGCACCAGGGCGTCGCGCTCCCGGTCGCTGTAGGCGAACTCGTGCGGCGCGTTGCTCCACTTCAACCGGTAGAGCGGCGGCTGTGCGAGGTAGACGTAGCCGGCCTCGATCAGCGGACGCATGAACCGGAACAGCAACGTCAGCAACAGGGTTCGGATGTGCATGCCGTCGACGTCGGCGTCCGCCATGATGATGATCTTGTGGTAGCGGGCCTTGCTGATGTCGAAGTCCTCGCCGATGCCCGTGCCGAAGCCGGAGATCAGCGCCTGCACCTCGTTGTTGGCGAGGATCTTGTCGATCCGGGCCTTCTCGACGTTGAGGATCTTGCCGCGGATCGGCAGGATCGCCTGGTTGTGCGGGTTGCGGCCGCGCACCGCCGAGCCGCCGGCGGAGTCGCCCTCGACGATGAACACCTCGGAGATGGTCGGGTCGTTGCTCTGGCAGTCGCGCAGCTTGCCGGGCAGGCCGCCGGTCTCGAGCAGGCCCTTGCGTCGGGTGGCCTCGCGGGCCTTGCGGGCGGCGAGGCGCGCCGCGGCGGCCTGGATCGCCTTGCGCACGATCTCCTTGCCCTCGCCGGGGTGGCCGTCCAGCCAGTGGCCGAACTCGTCGGTCATCGCCCGCTGGACGAATCCCTTCATCTCCGAGTTGCCCAGCTTGGTCTTGGTCTGCCCCTCGAACTGCGGCTCACCGAGCTTGACCGAGATGACCGCGGTGAGGCCCTCGCGGATGTCGTCGCCGGTGAGGTTGTCGTCCTTGTCCT
>CAYRLV010000927.1:0-1290 GCA_964425155.1 uncultured Ornithinicoccus sp.
CCGTGGTTCCACTCGTGGGTCACGGTGTGGACGAACTCGTGGTCGGTCTCGACGTAGGTGCTGCCGTCGTCCCAGACCGTCGGCTCGGGGTGCTCGAAGTAGGGGTACTCGAGCCGGAGCGCGCCGGTCCCGTCCGGGTCGGCCAGCGCGTTCAGCACGGGATGCCCGTCCCGCACGTGCAATCGCCCGCCCGGCCGGAGCAGGCCGGCCACGACCTCCGCCCAGCGCCGGACGTCCGGCAGCCAGCACAGCGCCCCCACGCCGGTGTAGACGAGGTCGAAGGTGGCGGGCGCGAGGCGGTCCGGCACGGCATACACGTCGCTCTGGACGTAGTCGAGGTCGGCGCCCGCCAACTCGGCCAGCCGGCGCGCCTGCTGCAGCGACGCAGGGGAGAAGTCGACGCCGGTGACCCGGCCGCCGAGGCGGTGCAGCGAGAGCGTGTCGGTGCCGATGTGGCACTGCAGGTGCACGACGTCGAGGCCGGTGAGGTCGCCGAGCCGCGGCCGGTCGAAGCGCACCACGTCGGACAGGGCGGCGGGGTCGGCGGCGAGGGCGTCGACCCGGTAGTCCGTGGAGGCGGCGTGGGCCGCAGCCCGCTCGTCCCAGTTGGCGCGGTTGACGTCGAGGTAGTCGGTCACCGCCGCAGCGTACGTGGCGACAAGCCCCGGGGCCACCGAGTTGCCCCGGGGGTCAGCCGATCCCGAGGGCGTCGATCGCGCCACCCGTCAGATAGAGCCCGACGATAAACAGCACCCAGGCGATCGTCTCGCGCGAGTTCTTGGTCATCCAGCGTTCGATCCGGGTCAGCAGACCGGTGATCCGGTCGTGCAGGGCGATGCGAATCCCCAGCAGCACCAACGCCGGCGTGATCATCACCACGCAGTAGCCGACGAGGACGAGGCTGCTGGTCGGCAGGCCGAGGCCGGACGTGGTCAGGAGTCCGATCGCGGCCAGGTAGGGCAGCATCGACATCGCCTCGACCGCCGCGGAGGTGAGGGCCAGGCCCATCAGCGCGCCGGTGCCCTCGTCGCCGGTCATCGCGCGCTCGCGCCACCGCGTCATCCGGCCGGGACCCTCGCGCCGCTCCTTCTCGGCTCGCCGGGCCGCGCGTGCCTCCTTGCCCTTCTTGGTCAGCGGTTCCACGGTCAGCCCGAGGATCATCAGCGCGATCCCGGCGATCAGCCGCAGGATCTGCCCCGGTCGGCTGTCCACGGCGTCCTGCACGGTGTCCATGACGGTGAGTGCGCCGGCCATGAGGGCCAGCCCGAGGACGAGGTAGAACGCGGCGAC
>CAYRLV010000928.1:0-1290 GCA_964425155.1 uncultured Ornithinicoccus sp.
GGCCCTGTGGGTCTGGGCGCACCCCGACCCCCGCTCCCTCAACGCCCGCCTGCGCGACGTCGGGCAGGCCGCGCTGCGCGACGCCGGCTGGGAGGTGACCGAGACCGACCTCTACGCGCTGGGCTGGGACCCGGTGCTGGTGGACGAGGGCGGCCCCGACGTCACCGTCGAGCAGGACAAGCTGCGCCGGGCCGACCTGCTGGTGCTGCAGTTCCCGCTGTGGTGGTACGGCCCGCCCGCCATCCTCAAGGGCTGGATCGACCGGGTCTTCGAGGCCGGATTCGCCTACGACGTCATCGATCCCGAGACCGGGCGAGCCCGCAAGTATGGCGACGGCGGACTCTCCGGGCGCCGTGCCCTCACGCTCGTGACGGCCGGCGACCGGCCCGGTTCGCTGCAGCCGCGGGGCATCAGCGGCAGCATCGAGGACGTGCTGTGGCCGCTGCTGCACGGCACCTTCTGGTACACCGGCATGTGGCCGCTCGCGCCGCACCTGGTCACCGGCGCACGGGACGTCTCACCGGAGCGACTGGCCGACATCGAGGGCGAACTGCGGTGCCGGCTCACCGGACTCATGGACGAGGAGCCGTTGCGCTACCTGCCGCTCACCGAGGACTACTACGACCACAGCATCCGGCTGCTGCCGCACGTGGCGGCGTGCGAGGTCGGCAACGCGGCTCACCTGGACCGCTGCGACGCTTGAGCGCCCTCGGGCGCACTCTGGGGGAGTCGTCCCTGCCACCTGATCTCGCCGTCGACGATCTCGTCGGTGGGGCTCAGCCCGAGCCGAGTCGCGACGGCGTTGGAAGCCGCGTGGTCGGCGTGGATGTGGGCGACGACCTCGCGGACCCCGAGGTCGCGCAGCTCGGCCAGCATGAGTTGGCCCGCCCGGGTGGCGTAGCCGCGGCCCTGCCACGGCCGGCCGATCACCCAAGCGATCTCCGCCGTCGTGCCTCGCATCGGCCGGGTCGCCTGGACGTAGCCGACCGGTTCGCCCGACTCGCTCAGGACGATCCAGTTGAGCCATTGCTGCTGCCCGTCCGGCGACACACCACGTGCCTGCTCTTCGTACTGCCTCGTCAGCTCCGCCAAGGTCGGTGCGCTGCCGCCGGTGAACTCGTAGAGCTCACTCGAGGCGAGGACCTCCACCATCGCCGGAGCGTCGGAGACCTCCAATGGCCGCAACGAGACTCCGCCGAGTGTGGACTCACCGTCACGCATCACGACACTCTGCCACTCCACCTCATGACTCGGTCGGACGCCCCGGCGAGGCCACGGTCCGCAGGCTCG
>CAYRLV010000929.1:0-1286 GCA_964425155.1 uncultured Ornithinicoccus sp.
CCCCGAACGGCTCTATCAGTTCCCACCCACCGACCCCCAGCGAGAAGGTGCCTCACCGTGACCGCCAGCCCCGCTCAGTCGACTCTCGCGGCCTTCAACGACCTCAAGCCGGTCGAACGGAAGACGTTCTGGGCCGCGTTCGGTGGCTGGGCTCTCGACGCGTTCGACTACATGGGCTACACGTTCGTCATCGGGACGCTGATCGCCCTGTGGCACATCGACCGCGGCCAGGCTGGCCTTCTGGGGACCGTCACGCTCGTCTTCTCCGCGGTCGGCGGCTGGGCAGCCGGCGCCATCGCCGACCGCATCGGCCGGGTCCGCACGCTGCAGATCAGCATCCTGTGGTTCTCCACCTGCACCTTCCTGGTCGGCTTCACCCAGAACTTCGACCAGATCTTCGTGCTGCGGGCGATCCAAGGTCTCGGCTTTGGTGGCGAATGGGCCGTCGGCTCCGTCCTCATCGGCGAGATCGTCCGCTCCGACTTCCGCGGCCGCGCCGTCGGTATGGTCCAGTCCGGCTGGGCCATCGGCTGGGGTGCCGCGGCACTGGTCTACACCGGCGCGTTCAGCTTCCTGCCCGAACACATCGCCTGGCGCGTCATGTTCTGGTTCGGCGTCCTGCCGGCGCTGCTGGTCCTCTACATTCGCAAGCACGTCCCCGAGCCGCAGATCTTCACCGAGACCAACAAGCTGCGCGCAGACCGCACCTCCCGGTTCGTCGACATCTTCCGGCCCGACCTGCTCACCACCACCGTCCTGGCCGCGGTCATGTCCACGGGTATCCAGGGCGGCTACTACGCCATCACCACGTGGCTTCCCTCCTACCTCAGCAGCGTCCGCGGGCTGTCCGTGATCGGGACCGGTGGCTACCTCGTGGTCATCATCGCCGGATCGTTCGTCGGTTACCTGGTCGGCGCCTGGCTCACCGACAAGCTGGGGCGCCGCGCCAACATCGTCATCTTCGCGATCCTGTCCGGGCTCTCCGTGTGGGCTTACACCCAACTGCCGCTCGGCGACACCGCGATGCTCATCGTCGGCTTCCCCCTCGGTTTTGCCGCCTCCGGGATCTTCTCCAGCCTCGGGTCCTACCTCACCGAGCTCTATCCCTCCCGGGTCCGCGGCTCCGGTCAAGGGTTCTGCTACAACTTCGGCCGCGGCATCGGCGCTCTGTTCCCCACCTTGGTCGGCTACCTCAGCGAAGCGATGGGCCTGGGTGCGGCCATCGGCATCTTCGCCGGGGGCGCCTACGTCCTCGTCATCATCGTGGTCTTCCTCCTACCCGAGAC
>CAYRLV010000930.1:0-1282 GCA_964425155.1 uncultured Ornithinicoccus sp.
CGCTGACCAGGCGCCTGCTCAGCAGGACGCGTTGGATGATGGGGCGCATGCACCTCGGACGGCAGATCCTCGAGCTCTCCCGCGCCGGCGCCTCACGAAGTCTCGGCGACGACCCGGCCGAGACCACGCGCGCCCCCGCAGCCGGAGGCTGAGCCGTGCCCGAGGGCGACACGGTCTGGCGGACCGCCCAACGACTGCACCGCGCGCTGGCGGGCGCGCCCTTGCTGCACGCGGACCTGCGCTGGGGCACGCTCGCGACGGTGGACCTGCGCGGCGCCACCACGACCGAGGTGGTGAGCCGGGGCAAGCACCTGCTGCAGCGGCTCGACGACGGACGGACCCTGCACAGCCACCTGCGGATGGAGGGCGAGTGGCGGATCCAGAGGACAGCGCAGAGATCGTCAACAGGCTTGTCCCACCACGCGATTCGAGCGGTCATCGCAACACATGAATGGACCGTGGTCGGCTGGCGGCTGGGCATGCTCGACCTCGTGCCGACCGCCGAGGAGCACACCCTCGTGGGCCACCTCGGGCCGGACCTGCTGGGGCCCGACTGGGACCGCACGCGTGCCGTGGCGAACCTGCGGACGCACCCGGAGGTCGCGATCGGCGCCGCTCTGCTGGACCAGCGCAACCTGGCCGGAATCGGGACGATCTACGCCTCCGAGACCCTGTTCGCCCAGCGCCAGGACCCGTGGCAGCCGGTCGGCGAGATCAGTGAGGCCCGGCTGCTCGCGATGGTCGAGCGGGCGCGGCGACTGCTGGACGCGGGGCGAGCACACGCCATACCGAACACCACCGGGGTGCCACGACGCGGTGAGCAGGTCTACGTGCACGGCCGGGCCGGACATCCGTGCCGTCGCTGTGGCGGGAGGGTGCGGGTGGAGCCGATCGGTGCGGCGCCGCGCGACCGGGTGATGTTCTTCTGCCCGCACTGTCAGGCGGCACGACGCGACCCGGTCGACTCCTGACAGGGGTGGCGTTCGGGCGCCGGCTCAGGCGGCGGAGGAAACCAGCTCGGGCGAGTCGGCCTGGACCGGCAGGCTGACCGGCGCGGTCAGCGCCTCGGCGGCCTCGGCGACGGCGACGCGGGTCGACACGTTGCTGAGCATCTGGGACAGCGGCAGGTCGAGCGCGCTGCAGATGGAGGCGAGCAGCTCGGAGGAGGCCTCCTTCTCGCCGCGCTCGACCTCACTCAGGTAGCCGAGCGAGACGGAGGCGGACGCGGACACCTCGCGCAGGGTGCGCCCCTGCGACCGGCGCTGCTCTCGGAGCACGTCAC
>CAYRLV010000931.1:0-1282 GCA_964425155.1 uncultured Ornithinicoccus sp.
GGCAAATTCTGGCGAGCGTCGCAACGCCTGAGCTCCAGGAGTTGCGTTGGGACGTCGAGGACCGAAGCCGCAGTACGACAAGCGTGAGGCGTTCGCGAAGTTGATCGCCGAGGGGGTGTCGTCGAATCGAGCGTCGCGGATGGTGGGGGTTCACCCACGTACTGGGAAGCGGTGGCGTAACGGGCGCAAGGTCGCCTCCGGTGGTCGCATGCTGGAATTACCTCCCGTGATCGACGTTCCCGCGCCCAAGGTCTACTCACCGCGTTACCTGTCCCAGGAGGAGCGGATCCGTTTGGCCGACTTGCGGCGGGAGGATCGTTCGCTGAGGGAGATCGCGATCCTGATGGGCCGCTCGGCCTCGACGATCAGCCGTGAGCTTCGGCGGGGCTCTGATCAAGCTGGGCGGTACCGACCGCACGAGGCACACCATCGAGCGTTGCGGCGTCGGCGCCTGCGTCGGCCCAGCCGGCTTGCGCAAGACGACGTGTTGCGCGAGTGGGTGGCAGCGAAGTTGCTGGCGCGGTGGAGCCCAGAGCAGATCGCCTACGAGTTACGCCACCAGTTCCCCGGTCAGCCGTCACGGTGGCTGTGCGCCGAGACGATCTACCAGGCCGTCTACCGCCCCGACATGGGCGGCCTGCCACGTGAGCTGCCCGGACGGGTGTTGCGCCGACGGCGTCGTCAGCGACTACCGCGGCGACATGCTCAGGCCCGACGCTCCGGGCCGATCGTGGGGATGACGCTGATCGACCAGCGCCCTATCGAGGTCCTCGAGCGGGTGCAGCCCGGTCACTGGGAAGGCGACCTGATCATGGGCACCGGGAACGCCTCGGCCATCGTGACGATGGTCGAGCGCACCAGCCGGCTTACCCTGCTGGGGCACCTCCCTGACGCCAACCACGGCTCGGCGACCGTCCGTGACACCGTCATTGCCTCGCTGTCTGCCTTGCCCGCCCAACTGCGCCGCACACTGACGTGGGACCAGGGCAAGGAGATGGCCCGGCACGCCGAGATCACCGCAGCGCTGAAAACGACGAGGGTCTACTTCTGCGATCCGCACTCGCCCTGGCAGCGACCGAGCAACGAGCACACCAACGGAGTGCTGCGGGACTACTTCCCCAAGGGGACCGACCTGTCCATCCACACTCCGGAGGATCTCGCACTTGTCCAAGCCGAGGTCAACCGTCGCCCCCGCCGGATCCTCGGATGGGACACTCCAGAATCCCGGTTCGCTAACCTCCTCGGAAAACCACTCGTGTTGCGACGTTGACTGGAACCCGCC
>CAYRLV010000932.1:0-1278 GCA_964425155.1 uncultured Ornithinicoccus sp.
GTGCTGACCAACCCCAACTGTCTGCTCGCCGGAGTCGTGGGCCGAGGCAAGTCCATGCTCGCCAAGTCGATGGCCACCCGCTCCATCGCCTTCGGTCGCAAGGTCTACGTGCCCGGCGACCCCAAAGGCGAGTGGTCCGTGGTCTCCCATGCAGTCGGCGGCGCCGTGATCCAGCTCGGCGGAGGCTCGGCCAACAGGCTGAACCCTCTGGACGAGGGCCCGCGGCCGGCCGGGATGACGGACGCGGCCTGGACGGTCCTGGTCACCACCAGGCGGCGCACACTCCTCGGGTCGCTGGTCGAGTCGGCGCTCGGCCGCTCCATGGGCGCTACCGAGCACACTGCCCTCGACCAGGCGCTGCGCACCGTCGTCAACAGCCCGGGACCATCAACGCTCCCGGCAGTCGTCGACGCCTTGTTCCACCCCAGCCTCTCCGATGCCGGCTCGACCGTGGAGGAACTGACCGCCGACGGCAGACAGATCGGTCACGCGCTGCGCCGCCTCGTGTCCGGAGACCTTGCCGGACTCTTCGATGGCGAGTCAACCGTCGCCTTTGACCCGACACTGCCGATGATCTCCCTGGACCTATCGGCGATCACCGGGTCCGACCAACTGATCGCCATGGTCATGACCTGCGCCTCAGCATGGATGGAAGCAGCCCTGAGCGACCCCGACGGTGGCCGGCGATGGGTCGTCTACGACGAAGCCTGGCGACTGATGCGTCAACCCGCACTCTTGGCGCGCATGCAAGCGCAATGGAAACTCTCTCGAGGCCTGGGGATCGCCAACCTCATGGTCATCCACCGGCTCACCGACCTGGACGCCGTCGGCAACGCCGACTCCGAAGCCCGCGCCCTCGCCCTCGGCCTACTCGCAGACTGCTCCACCAAGATCATCTACCAACAAGAGACCTCCGAAGCACCACACACCGCCGACGTCCTCGGGCTCTCGATCACCGAACAAGCCGAACTTGCCAACCTGCAACAAGGCGAAGGTCTCTGGCGCGTCGGCAACCGCGCCTTCGTCGTGAGGCACGCCGTCACGAACACTGAACTCCGGACCTTCGACACCAATGCTCGGATGATCTGAGAATCCACGAAGTTCCCACGACCGGGCCAGCACGAAGCATACGTTCCAACTGGAAGCGCAGGACACGAACCCACCGGGAATCCACTCACGAAGTCAGCGGACAGCATTGGAAGCTCTCCGGCGGAGCATAGACCGGCCGCCCGACATCGCGATGATCCATGAGCCTCGCCGGTTGCGTCACACCGCCCA
>CAYRLV010000933.1:0-1275 GCA_964425155.1 uncultured Ornithinicoccus sp.
AAGACCTGGCAGGCCGCGGCCCCGGCTTCGAGCTGCACGTCGACGAAGGTCGTGGAGATGCGGGCGAGTTTGGCCAGGAGTCTGGAGAAGGCCTCGGGGTCGGAGGCCATGAGCGACTTCGTCTTCTCATGATTCTTGCTCGGACCGCCCTCGATGAGGTAGCTGGCCAGAGTGAACGGGGCTCCGGCGAACCCGATCAGCGGCGTCGCCTCCCCGAGCTCGGCGGTGATGCGCTGAATCGATTCGGTGATGTCGGGGATGTCGGCGGCATCGAGTTCGGGCAGCGCGTCGATGTCGGCGCGGCTGCGCACGGGCTCGGCGATGACCGGGCCGGTGCCGGGCACGATCTCGACGTCGACCCCGGCGGCTTGGAGCGGGACGACGATGTCGGAGAAGAAGATGGCCGCATCGACGCCGTGACGGCGGACCGGCTGCAGCGTGATCTCGGAGACGAGTTCGGGATCGCGGCAGGCATCGAGCATCGCCGTGCCCTCGCGCAGCTTTCGGTACTCGGGCAGGGACCGACCGGCCTGCCTCATGAACCACACGGGAGTGTGCTGGACCGGCTCCGAACGCAGGGCGGTCAACAGGGATGATGTCATGTGCCCATCCTCCCATCCTTCGTCGGCCGATGCCCACCGGGTTCCGATTTCAAGACGCCGAGTCTTGCACTCTCGACCCTCCGGCCGCTCGGCAGCCGCCCAGCGATTCAGCGGACCCCTCGGCGTGGATGATTCCCCTGCCCGTGGCACTGATCTATCGTGGCGAGTGTGGTCAACACCTCACCTCTCAATCGCATTCCGGCGGAGTTCTCGGCCGTGACTTCGGTGCTGCGTGAAGCGCGCAGCACGAACACTGTGTCGATCTCCGAGATTCCGGCCCCGGCCCGCCTCGCCCCCTACTCCTATGCGCTCGGCGCCGAGGTCAGGGCCGACGAGACCTTCTTGCGCGCCAGTGGTGAGACCATCGAGGAACTGGCCACCGGCCGCATCGTCGTCCTCTACGATCCCAGTGCCCCCGAGGAATGGGAGGGGCAGTTCCGAGTGGTCTCCTACATCCGGGCCGAGCTCGAACACGAACTCGGCAATGAGACGCTGCTGGGACATGTCGCCTGGAGCTGGCTCGAAGACGCTCTCGAGGCCAATGACTGCGATGTCCTCGCCGCCGGCGGGACGACCACGCGAGTGCTGTCCGAGCGACTCGGCACCTTGGCCGATCGTCCGGCCACGATAGACTTGGAGCTGCGGGCTTCGTGGACACCCGTGATTGACGAGC
>CAYRLV010000934.1:0-1273 GCA_964425155.1 uncultured Ornithinicoccus sp.
CTCCCGACCGGTGCCGGGTCGGTCCCACGCAGGGGATCGGCCCGGCACCGGCGTGTCTGGGCGAGGCTGTCGCTGTGCACCGGGAGACACGAGGTCGCCACCACCTTGCGTGGCAACCTCGCGGCGGTAGCCTGTCGCGCGAGAATTTTCCCGACGTGAGGTCCCCCCTTGACTGACCCCGGCCACCACGGGCCCGCAGAGCCTAGTCAGGCGTCCGACGCGCGGGCGGCGCCGATCAGCCCGGGTCCGGACCCGGGGGCAGGGCAAGCATCCTCGTCCATGACGCCGATCGAACGAGCCACCTCGGCGCCTCCACTTCCGGTCATGCCCGTGGCTGGAGTGGCCCGACGACTCAGTAAGTGGCGTCACCTGCGGCTGCTGTACAAGGTCACCAACCGGCTGGAACGACACCGGTTCGCGAATCGGTATGCGGCTCTGCTGCAGCAGGAAGACGTTACCCTCGCGCGGCGCGACGGCCAGCTGTGGCTGATGACTCTGGACGAGCAGGTCACCGATCAACTCGCGCGCGAACGCAATATGCGGCTGGTGACCGATCTGTGTGACAGTGCTGAGATTTCCTACTTTGCCGTCCCCGAGCCCAACTCGCCGCAGCCACGTATCGCGATCCCCGACGCCGACTGGCCACGCCTCGTGGCCGCGGTGGTCGACCTGGCAGCCACGAGTCCGGTCTACTGCGCGATCCGGGCTCGCCGCCTGCGTGGCGGATCGGGGTGGTGGTCGGTACCGGTGGCTGAACCTCGAGCCCAGGATGCGCTGCTCGGACAGGATCAGATCCGGATCTTCCGGATCTGGGCACCGCACGGCGAAGCTTCCTTCTTCGGACGAGGGCACGGCGTCGTGGTCGAGCGCTGGAGGACGGATGAGCACGGCACCCTGAGCGCGCCGGCACGCAATGAGCGGACTCGTGTCATCGACGTCGCACACCAGGCTCCGGCGACGATCACGCACCAAGGACGCTCGATGCGCAGCTTGGAGGTGCTGGCCCGGCCTCACATCTTCGACCTGGACTTCGACGTGGACCTCGTCTACCTCTGGGTGGACGGAGGTGACCCGGAGTGGCAGGCGCGTAAGCGTCGCTGCCTGGAGCAGTTGGGACGCCGGCCGGATCACCAAGGGAACCAGGACGCTCGGTTCCGCGACTACGGTGAGCTGCGCTACTCCCTGCGCTCCGTGCACGAGTTCGCACCCTGGGTGCGGCGGATCCATCTGGTGACCGATCGGCAGGTTCCTTCCTGGCTGGACACCGACCACC
>CAYRLV010000935.1:0-1272 GCA_964425155.1 uncultured Ornithinicoccus sp.
TCGGCGTGGTCGGCGCCCATGGTGCCGACGCCGACGACTCCGACATTTACCGTCATATGCTCTCCGTGTGCACCTTCCCTGAGGCGTCGCTGCGCTCCAGTTCGTCCTTGATCGCCTCGAGCTCGTCGCCGCCGGCCATGTGGTGGGCAAGCTTCTCGACGGTCAGCTCCGCGCGCGGAGCGCTGAGCTCCAACGCCCCGCGATTCAGCACGCTGAAGTGGTCGCCCACGGCGAACGCGTGGTACGGGTTGTGCGTGATGAAGATGACCGCAAGACCCTGATCCCGCGCGGCGGCGATGTACTTCAGCACCACGCCGGACTGCTTCACCCCGAGCGCGGCCGTCGGCTCGTCGAGGATGATCACGCGCGCCCCGAAGTAGATCGCGCGCGCGATGGCCACGCGCTGGCGCTGCCCACCGGACAGGCCGGCGACCGGCCGGTCCAGGTCGGGGATGATGATCCCCATCTTGGTGAGCTCCTCGGCACAGATCCGCTTCATCTGTGCGATGTCCAGCCCGATTCCCTTGCGGATCTCGTTGCCCAGGAAGAAGTTGCGCCACACCGACATCAGCGGCGCCAGTGCAAGATCCTGGTAGACCGTCGCGATCCCGGTGTTCTGGGCCACGCGGGGCGACCCGAACCGACGCGCGATGCCGTTGATCTTCATCACGCCCTCGGTGTAGTCGTGCAGACCGGAGACGATCTTGATCAGAGTCGACTTGCCGGCCCCGTTGTCGCCCAGGACGCAGGTGACCTCGCCCTGCCGGACCCGCAGGTTGATCCCGCGCAGGGCCTGGACGTTGCCGTAGCTCTTGCCGATGTCCTCCATCTCGAGGATGGGCGTGCCGCCGTCGGCCCCGGCGTGCTCCGCTCTCTCTTCGGTGGCCGTGCTCATCGTTGATCCGCCTTCTTCTTGACGTAGACGTTGGCGACGCAGGCAAACAGCAGCATCGCGCCGAGGAACGTCTTGAACCAGTCGGGGTACCACCCGGCATACGAGAAACCGAGTTGGGTCATGCCGAAGATCAGCGCACCGAGTGAAGCGCCGACCACCGACCCGTAGCCGCCGGAGAGCAGGCAGCCGCCGATCACCGCCGCGATGATGTAGATGAACTCGTTGCCGACACCGGCGCCGGACTGCACGTTGTTGTAGTTGAACAGCATGTGCATGCCGGTGATCCAGGCGCCGAAGCCGACGCCCATGAACAGGCCGATCTTTGTCAGCGTGACCGGCACACCCACAGCACGGGCGGCAGCTGCGTCGCCGCCGGC
>CAYRLV010000936.1:0-1271 GCA_964425155.1 uncultured Ornithinicoccus sp.
CTTGGCCTCAGGGGGTGGTTGCAACACCTGAGCTGTAGGGGTGTTGCTGGTGAGGGCTCGTCGAGGTGGTCCGCGGTTGCCGGTGGAGGTGGAGTACCGGTTTTGGAACCAGGTCCGGGAGGGTCTGACGGTGGAGCAGGCCGCGGCGGTCGTCGGCGTGTCGGCGAGCAAGGCCCGGGCCTGGTTTCGAGATCGTGGCGGGGTGATGCCACCAAGGGATGCTGGTCGGAAGCGGTGCTTGGACTTCGCCGAGCGGGAGGAGATCGCGCTGTTGCGGGCCCGGGGTCTGGGCGTGCGGGAGATCGGTCGCCGTCTCGGGCGTGATCCGGGCACGATCAGTCGGGAGTTGCGCCGGGTGGCGCACGCGCCGAGTGCGCGGGATGCCCATCGGGTGTATCGAGCCTCGACCGCGCAGGCGGACGCGGACCGGGCCGCGCGCCGGCCCAAGCCGGCGAAGCTGGCCACCAACCTGCGGCTGCGCCGGCAGGTGCAGGACCGGCTGCGGGAGAATCACTCCCCGGAGCAGATCGCGGCCCGGTTGCGGGTCGATTTCCCCGACGAACCGGAGATGTGGGTGTCGCACGAGACGATCTACCAGGCGATCTACGTGCAAGGACGCGGCGCGCTCAGACGCGAGCTGGCTCGCTGCTTGCGGACCGGGCGGGCGGTGCGCAAACCGCGCCGGGCCGCCGGCGAGCGGCGGGGCAAGCTGCCGGGCATGGTCAACATCAGCGATCGTCCGCCCGAGGTGGCCGACCGGGCCGTGCCCGGCCACTGGGAGGGTGACTTGATCCTCGGCTCGACCGCGTCCGGCTCGGCGATCGGGACGCTGGTCGAGCGGACCACCCGGTTCACCATGCTGTTGCACCTGCCCGGCGACCACACCGCCGAGACGGTCCAACAGGCCATGATCGAGGCGATGAGCCGGCTGCCCGAGCAGCTGCGCCGGACGCTGACCTGGGACCAGGGCAGCGAGATGGCCAACCACGCCCAGATCGCCGACGCGATCGACTTGGACATCTACTTCTGCGACCCCGGCTCACCCTGGCAACGCGGCACCAACGAAAACACCAACGGGCTACTTCGACAGTACTTCCCCAAAGGCAGCGACCTGTCCCGATGGGGACCCGGCTACCTCGAACAGGTCGCGATCGAGCTGAACAACCGACCCCGCAAAACCCTCGACTGGCAGACCCCAGCCGAAGCTCTCGACCAACTACTGTCAAACCCACCAAATCCAACACGTGTTGCAACGACCGCCTGAATCCGCC
>CAYRLV010000937.1:0-1270 GCA_964425155.1 uncultured Ornithinicoccus sp.
GTCGTCTCGGACGGCAAGTACGTCACGGCGGCCGGGGTCTCCGCCGGCATCGACCTCGCGCTGACGCTGGCCGACCGGGTCGGCGGCCCGGCGCTGGCGCAGGCGATCCAGCTCGGCATCGAATACGACCCGCAGCCTCCGTACGACTGCGGTGCACCCGGCAAGGCCCCCGCGCCGGTGCGGGCCTTCGTCGAGTCGCGACGGGACCTCATCCTGCGTGGCCCCGCCGCCGCAGCCTCGATGGAGCGCGCCTCATGACCGCGCGCCACGACGTCGTCGTGATCGGGGCGGGCCAGGCGGGCCTCGCCATGGGGTGGCACCTGCAGCGGATCGGCGCGTCCTTCGTCATCCTCGACGCCGCGCCCGAGGCCGGGCACTCGTGGCGCACCCGCTGGGACTCGTTGCGGCTGTTCACTCCCGCTCGCTACAACGGGTTGCCGGGCACCCCCTTCCCGGGCGATCCGGCCCACCACCCGGGCAAGGACGAGGTCGCGGACTACCTGCGTGACTACGCGGTAGAGCACGACCTGCCCGTCCGCCTCGGCATGCCGGTCCGGCGCCTCTCGCGTGCCGGCGGGGGCTTCCTCGTGGAGACACCGGACGCGTCGCTCGAAGGTCGGCAAGTGGTCGTGGCGACGGGTCCCTTCCAGACTCCGTTCGTCCCGGCGCTGGCCGCCGGGCTCTCGTCGAGCGTGACCCAGCTGCACAGCGCCGCATACCACGGTCCGGCGCAGCTGCCGGATGGCCGGGTGCTCGTGGTCGGGGCGGGCAACTCCGGTCTGCAGATCGCCCTGGAGGTCGCCGAGACCCGACGAGTCACCGTGGCGACAGGGGACCCGGCCCCGATGCTGCCGCAGACCGTCCTGGGCAAGGACATCTTCTGGTGGCTCACCAGGACCGGCCTGATCACTAAGGCGGGAGACACGAGGCTCGGCCGTCGGATGCGGGCGCGCGGTGAGCTCGTGATCGGAACGCGTCGCGACGACCTGACCAGCAGGGGAGTCGAGTTCTGTGGGCGCGTGACGACCGCCGATGGGGACGCGCTTGGCACCGCGGACGGTGGGGAGGCCAGGCCCTCCGCAGTGGTGTGGGCGACTGGCTTTCGGCCCGACCGGTCATGGATCGACGTCGAGGCGCTCGAGTTCCGCGCTGGCCAACCGATTCACACACGCGGTGTGACCACGGTGCCCGGCCTGTACTTCCTGGGGCTTCCGTGGCAGCACAGCCGAGGTTCGGCCTTGCTCGGCTTCGTCAAGCACGACGCCGAATT
>CAYRLV010000938.1:0-1267 GCA_964425155.1 uncultured Ornithinicoccus sp.
AGTACGCGCCGGACAAGAAGCGCGGGTTCTGGGGCTCCTTCCTGGAGTTCGGCACCCTGTCCGGCTTCTCCGCCGCGCTCATCCTGGTCGCGGGCCTCCGCTACTTCATCGGCGATGCCGGCATGGAGGACTGGGGCTGGCGCATCCCGTTCTTCGTCGCCGGACCGCTGGGTGCGATCGGTCTCTACCTGCGGCTCAAGATGGAGGACACCCCGGTCTTCCGCGAGCTCGAGGAGAAGGACGCCGCCGAGCACGAGGCCAAGAGCGCCCTCAAGGACCTGCTGACCGAGCACTGGAGGCCGATCCTGCAGCTGTTCGGTCTGGTCATCGCGCTCAACGTCGCCAACTACACCCTGCTCGCCTACATGCCCACCTACCTCCCGGACACCATCGGGATGGACAAGGGCAAGGCCGAGCTCATGGTCCTGATCGGGCAGTTGTGCATGCTTCTGGTCATCCCGTTCGCCGGATCCCTGTCCGACCGCATCGGTCGAAAACCCTGCTGGTGGATGTCCCTCTCGGCCCTGTTCGTCCTCGCCATCCCGATGTTCATGCTGATGGCGCAGGGACTGGGTTGGGCCATCATCGGATTCACCGTGCTCGGGCTGGTCTACATCCTTCAGCTCGGCACCATCTCGGCGACCTTCCCGGCGATGTTCCCGACCCACGTGCGCTACGCCGGCATGGCGATCTCCTACAACATCGCCACGGCCGCGTTCGGCGGCACCGCGCCGCTCATCAACGAAGCGGTCGTGGATGCCACCGGCGACAGCCTGTTCCCGGCGTACTACATGATGGCCGCCTGCGTCGTCGGCCTGATCGCGCTCTACTTCGTGATCGAGACCAAGGGCGCGTCGCTGCGCGGCACCGGCACCCCGGGCGTCATCTCGCGGCCGTCCGGCCGCCGCCCGGGCGGGCCGCCCCGTCGTCCGCAGCCGGACCCCACGTCGTAGGCGACCGGCCCGCCGCCCGCGGGCACTCGCCATACGCGGCAACACACGTGGCCGCCACCCACCCCGGGTGGCGGCCACGTTTGTGCTTGCTGCGAGCGGGGTACCTCTGCGGGTTGCAAACGGCAGGCTGAGGAGGGAGAACGGCATGGCATCGTCAACCGAGGGTCCCGCGGAGCCGGCCGGCAGCGGCGCGACGACCGAGGTCCCGACATCGGTGCTGCGCCGTGCCGTCGGCGCGTCCATGATCGGAAACGCCACGGAGTGGTACGACTACGGCGTCTACGCCTACCTGGTCGCGGAGCTCACGCACAACT
>CAYRLV010000939.1:0-1267 GCA_964425155.1 uncultured Ornithinicoccus sp.
CCCGCGAGCTGCTGGCTCAGCTGCCCGGCAGCGGTCCCTCCCTCACCCACTGACCTCCTCGCTTCCTCAGCCATCTCGGCGGGGTCAAATCTTGGCCAGAGGAAGGTCACGGCCCGGTATGCCGAGCGCACACGTGAGACGGTTTGCCTCCGCACGTGTGCGGTTGCGCTCACTTGCTGACGGCCCGAACCGGTTCTCATCGCTGGCGGCCCGCCACGGGCTGACGTAGCGTCACCGCCGGTCGCCCACTGCGGCCCGGGACCTCGGGGACCCGATCACCACCGAGGAGGACCCATGAAGGTCACCACCGTCCGGATATCCCTCGCCGGGGCGGCGGCGCTGGTCGCGACGGCGATCGCCGCACCCGCTCAGGCTGCCCTCCCGTCGGAGGAGGGGCACTCCGGCGTCGCCGTCCACCGAGCCGCGGTGAGCCACGCGGCACAGCACCGGGTCGAGTCCTACTGGACCGCCGAGCGGATGCGCAACGCGACCCCGATCGAGGCGCGCTACGGCGTCCAGCAGCGGGGCAAGCCGGGTGGGGGGTCCGGCAAGGCCGTCCAGGTACCGACCCAGCCCGAGTTGGGCAAGGTCTTCTTCACCATGGGCGGGACCAACTACGTCTGCTCGGGCACGGCGACGAGTAGCAGCAACGGCGACGTCGTCACGACCGCCGGGCACTGCGTCAACGAGGGACCCGGGGACTTCGTCACCAACTTCGCCTTCGTCCCGGCCTACGACGACGGACAGGCGCCGTACGGCACGTGGACGGCGAGCACCCTGCTCACGACCGACGGTTGGGCGCAGGAGGGCGATTTCAACGTCGACACCGGCTTCGCCGTGATGAACGAGCGTGGCGGTCAGAGCCTGACCGATGTCGTGGGTTCGTACCCGATCGCGTTCAACCTCGCCCGAGGGCTGACCTACGACGCCTACGGCTACCCGGCCGCCAAGCGCTACGACGGCCAGGAGCTGTGGAAGTGCACCGGGTCGGTCACCGACGACACCTGGGGCACGAGCACCGACCAGGCGCTGCCCTGCTCGATGACGGGCGGGTCCTCCGGCGGTGGGTGGATCACCGGCGGCAAGCTCAACTCGGTGAACTCGTTCGGCTACCGCGGGGTGAAGGACGTCATGTTCGGCCCCTACTTCGGCAGCGCCATCCAGACGGTCTACTCGCAGGCGGCCAGCGGCTGACGCCCCGCCTGAGCAGGTGTTGCGGCGAGTCCCGCCCCGCGCCGGGGGGGGCTCCCCCCCCCCAACCCTGGCG
>CAYRLV010000940.1:0-1259 GCA_964425155.1 uncultured Ornithinicoccus sp.
GTACGAGCTCGGCGATGCCACTCGATACCCGCAGATCGCGGCCGCGTACGAGCACACGACCCAGCCCGGCGGGGCACACCTGAGCGACCCCGACGACATCGACGTCGGCTGGAGGCTGAACATCCCGGGCACGGCTCGCCGGGGCGAGCCCGTGAGCCGGCACCACGCAGGCGGAGCGCCCGACCCCGACACGCACCAGGCGCGGCCGGACGGGCCGCCAGCCGCGACCCGGCCCGTCCCCGCGCCCCCGGCCGCCGAGAACCCCGCGCCGCCACGCAAGCCCGCCTCGCCCGAGTCAGGGACCAAGCCCCCGCAGCAGCACCTGACCGCAGCGCCCGTCCAAACCGGGGCGACGGCAGGCGCTACAGCCGCAGTCGCGCGTCGCGATGCCGAGGAAACCGGCCGGGCGAGCCAGCAGACCCTGCTCGGGGCGGGCGGGCAACACCTTCCAGTCGCTCCTTGGGTCTTGACCGGGTTCACCGGCGGGGGAGTGCTGCTGGCCGGATCTGCCCTGCTGGCGCTGCGCCGTCGACGCCGCGCCCAGTTCCGGCACCGCCGCCCCGGCCGCACCGTCGCCGCCCCACCGCCGCAGCTGGCACCGGTGGACAAGACGCTGACCGCGATCGGCTCCACCGCCGCCCCGACCGTGGAGCGCATGGACGCGCTGCTGCGGCGGCTGGCCGGCCGGCAGGCGGCCGCGGGCGAACCACTGCCGCACCTGGCCGCCGTGGAACTGACCGGCACCGACGTGGGGCTGCACTCGCGCGTCGCCGCACCGCTGCCCGCGCCCGGGCAAGACCGGCACTACCACCTGCGCTGGGCCTGCCCCGCGCAGGTGGACCTGGACCAGATCCACCCGGAACCGGGCCACGCCGCCCCCTACCCCCTGCTGGTCACGATCGGCGCCAGCGACGCGGGTCACGTGTGGCTGCTCAACTGTGAGGAACCGGCAACCATCAGCATCACCGGTGACACCACGTACGGCCGCGACTTCGCCCGCTACCTGACCGCCGAGCTGGCCCTCAACCCGTGGTCGGCCGCAGCCCGCGTCGACTGCGTCGGTGTCGCCGGCGAGGTCGCCGACCTGAACCCCCACCGGGTCCGCTACCACGAGGCATCCGGGGACGCGACCGGCGAAGCGCTGGCCGACGCGGTCAGCCTCCTCGACCGCGCGACCGCGGCCGGGCTGGACGTGGCCACCGCCCGCGGCCACGGCGCCGGCGACGACGTGTGGCCGGCGCGTCTGCTGCTGGTCGATG
>CAYRLV010000941.1:0-1257 GCA_964425155.1 uncultured Ornithinicoccus sp.
TCCGGACAGGCACGCGAGACCCCGGCCCCGGTGCCGTCAGCGATGCTACCCGCCGTCTCGGCCGGCCGTGCCCGCCAACCCCTGTCCGCACCCCTGCGGCCCCGCACTCGCCTCGAATGATCGTGACGTTCCAGCGCGAAGAACCGCCTCGGATGCCACAACCATTCGCCACGGGTGGTCAGGAGGCGAGCACTCTGACGACCGACGGGAGCGCGGCCAGCACCTGCTGGGACATCTGCCGGAACACTCCGTCCGCGCGCCGGAACGGATCCACCACGTCCGCCTCATCGACGGGGAGGGGAGGATCCACCCCCCGCCGTGCCGCCACCCGCCGCACGACGTCTGCCAGCCACGCCGCTCCGGTCGGCGCGTCGGCCAGCCCCGAGTCCTCGACGCCTGACGCCAGGTCCGCGAAGTCGCGGAAGGTGAAGGTGTAGCGCACCGCCTTGGGGTGCAACGTCACGACCTCCCCGCGGTGCCCGCGAGTGGCGGTCAGCACGAGCTGGGCCGAGGCGACCAGGTCCGCCGAGAGCTGCCGTGCCACGAACCCGTCTGGCGTGCCGCCAGCCTGGATGAGCTGGTCGGCGGCCCGTTCGTCCATGGGGTGCCCCACCAGCGCACCGGTACCCGCGCTCGAGACGGTCAGCGAAGAGGACGGGTCGAGCCGGGCCTGCAGGAGCCGCTCGATGAACGGCGAACGACAGACGTTGCCCGTGCACACGATCAGGACGTGACCAGGGGCATCCACGCTGATCAGCGTAGGGGCTGGCGGTCGCGCCCGAGGGGCGGTCAGGGGATCTGGTCGCCCACCGGATAGGTCGAGAAGTCGTCCTTGCGCAGGGCACGGGCCAGGTCCCTCATACCGTGCTCGTCGACGATGTCGATCGACTGGCCCGTGGGGCTGGTGCCGAAGCCACTGAACGGCGCGGTGATGAACACGATGTCGTCGCCCCGGACGTGGCGCAGGCTCAACACCTCGGACCGGATGTCGCCGGTGCTGAAGGAGTTGTCCACGGTGAGGTTCTTCGTGGCCGCGTCGACGAAGTGCGCGAACCTGACCGGGTTGGCCAGCGTCTCCTTGCTGAGGACCTCGAGCAGCAGGGCCTTGAGAAACGCCTGCTGGCGGCGGCCCCGCGAGATGTCGCCCTCGGACAGTTGGTGACGCTCCCGCACGAAGTCCAGCGCCTGCTCACCGTCGAGGTGGTTCATGCCCCGGTGGATGACGGTGCGCTCGTTGCTGGGCTCCTCCGCATACAC
>CAYRLV010000942.1:0-1255 GCA_964425155.1 uncultured Ornithinicoccus sp.
CATGTTTGCCAGCGTGGCTTGACGGGTCTCCGACTCGGGTGGGCTGTGGACAACATCTGCAGCGCTGTCGACTGGTCGGGCAAGTTGTTCGGATGCAGGTGGTCGACATCCTCGCCCGTGAGGGCGGTGTGTGCTCGCGAGCTGAGCTACTCGCCGTCGCGAGTGATCGCGCAATCCGGCGGGCGGTGGAGCGCGGGACGATCGTGCGGTTGCGGCGGGGGCGGTATGCCCTGCCCACCGCGGGCGAGCACCTGGCCCGGGCACACCAGATGTCGGCCACCTTGTCGCATCTCAGCGCGGCCATGCACTGGGGCTGGAAGGTCAAGCTGGTGCCACCTCGAGCGCACGTGACCGTGGGACGGCACCGGACGGTCACGCCCGAGGACCAATGCGAAGTGAGGGTCCACTGGAGGGACTTGTCTGGGCGGGATGTCGTTGACGGTGTCACGGAGCCCGTTCGAACGGTGCTGGATTGCGCCATGGACTTGCCGTTCGACGTCGCCCTCAGCGTTGGCGACTCCGCACTGCGCTCCGGACTGGTCGACAAGCGGGTGTTGATTCAGGAGGCCAGCGAACGTCGGGGTCGGGGTGCGGCCAAGGCGCGTAAGGTCGCCGCCCTCGCCGATCCACGGGCGGCGAACCCCTTCGAGTCGGTCCTGCGGTCACTCGCGCTGGAGGTCCCGCACTTCGCATTCACCCCGCAACTACAGATCGCCGAGCCGGGACTGTTCGCGATGGTGGACCTCGGGGATCCACGGGCTCGCGTGGTGCTGGAGGCCGACAGCTTCCAGTTCCATGCGGGACGACCGGAGCACGAGGCGGACTGCGAACGCTACGACGACCTGGTCGTGCACGGTTGGACCGTGCTGCGCTTCACCTGGGAACACGTGATGTACCGCCCGGAGTACGTGCTCTGGTGTCTGCGCGGCCTGGCCGCGCGACAGGGCGGTGCGGCGGTCCCGGTGCCTGACTGGGTGCCCTGAGCAGCGCCGTCGGCCGGGTAGTGACCCCCCTTCCTCTTGGCGCGAGCCCAGGGCTCTGCAGCGTCGGCTCGCGCTGGCAAACACGGGCAAGTCGCCCTCATACGGGCTGCTTTTGGCGAGTTTGCCAGCGCGACTTGACCCTCAAACGTTCCGGCGAGGGAAGGGGCGGGACCAACTGGTCCCGCCCCTTCCACGCTCGAGCGTGATGGCGCGCTCCGTCAACGTTCGCGGGGTCGCTGGATCGTCAGCGCTCCACGTCGCCGCGGATGAAG
>CAYRLV010000943.1:0-1255 GCA_964425155.1 uncultured Ornithinicoccus sp.
TCGCCTTCGGCGGCCTGGTCGCGGCCTACGGGTGACCGAGGGCGGATGACGCCGGACGCGCCGACGAGGCAATGCGGGCCGCCAGGTCCACGCGTCTCCTAGAGTGACCCGCTGTGAAGCGACTGTGTGCCAAGAACCTCCGCCGGACGATCGCCTGCTCCGCACTGGCCGCCACCGCGTTTGCCGTCGGCACCGTGGCGCCGGCGTCGGCGGCCGACTCGCCGGGTCACCGCGAACGCCAGGTGCAGGTGCACCCTGGCGACTCGCTGTGGTCGCTCGTCCACGACATCGTCGGTCCCGCGGCGCCCCCCGCCGAGATCGCGCGACTCGTGCCGGTCTTCTACCGCACCAACCGGTCGAAGGTCGGTCCCGACCCGGATCTGATCCTGCCCGGCCAGCAACTGACCGTCCCCGGCCCGTCGAACTTTCCAGCCACGTCCGGAGGGGTGTTCGGCGACCTCGATGGTGACGGTCGCTCGGACGTCCTCACCAGCACCTGGCAGGACGGCCCCGACGGATCGAAGTGGAGGACGCACGTCTCGACCGGTCATGCCTTCAGCACGAGGTCTGCCCCGCCGACCCAGGGCAAACCCGTACGTGGCAGCAGACTGGTGGAAGGTCGCTTCGATGCCGATCCTCGCTCCGAGGTCTACGGCTACGCCGCGGTGTCGGCGGGAGGGGATCTCGAGCTGCGCCCCACGACCTCGGGGAATCCGCGGCTGTCGCTGCCTCTCCCCGAGAACGGGACGGTGGGCGGCGTCGTCTCGGGCAACTTCGACGGGACGGGGCACGACGATCTGGCCGCGTTCGTCCGTGTGCCACACGGTCCGGCGAAGATCCTCGTCTACACGAACACGGGGACGACGACACCACGCTTCTCCACCCGGCCGGCGCTGTGGGGGACGGTCGGCGACGTGGGTTCCAGCGTCGCCGTCGGCGACTTCGATGCCGACGGTCGCGACGACGTGGTGACCTACCAGCCCGGCGAGCTCGACGTCGCGGGGAACACGTCCGCCAAGAAGTCTCGGTTGCGCCTGCTCACGAGCACCGGGGACGCCTTCGACGTCTCGTCCGACCCGCTGCTCGTCGATGACGAGGGCCAAGGTGCCGTCGTCGGCCTTCGTTCGCCCGCGGCGCCCTCCACGCTGTTGCTGGTCGACACCTACGACCCGCACGCGTCGATCCGGCAGGTGCCGATCAGCGGAGGACGGCTTTCGTCGCCGCAGCGCTGGGCGAAGGGCGCGACAGCACCAGG
>CAYRLV010000944.1:0-1255 GCA_964425155.1 uncultured Ornithinicoccus sp.
TGATCTGAATCGGTTTGGTCTCTTCGAAACTCTCGGACTGCGTATGGTCGCGCACTCGTCGACGGAGCGAAGTCGAAACGCCAAGCTGGACGACCTTCGACTTGGCACGGACGACTTCAACGTCTCCTTGGATGACATACCTCACCGACCCTAACCCAGCGGTGGTTCGCCGCTAGGCAATGGCTTACCTCACTGCTGGCGTGTTCCTGCAGTCGACGGGACACGGCTCGCTTGACAACTTGGCCGAGGACGCCGTGGACCAACGCTGACCAGATTAACCGCGTCATTCCGCCGCGAGTCGACCTTTCGAGCGAACTAGGTCCACTCATGCCATGGCTTGTCCAACTGGAAGTGCGCCTCATCTACGTTCGCTCTTGGCGATCGCGCGGCCCGCCCCTTCGGCTCGTTGAGGCGCCGGTTGTGCAGGGGAAGCCACTCGGGAGAGGTCGCCTTCCTCGGCCGTGGCGACCCCATGCGACTACTTCCGACCCCTCGCGTGCAACCAAATCGCGTGGTCGAGACGGGTTGCGTCGACTGACATCTTCTTGGCCGCCGCAACCACCAATTGTCGGCCCATCTCGGAGGACGGCTGCTGTCCGAGTGCTGCCTGAATGTAGCGCTGCACCCAGACATCCGCCTTCACGTTGGAATGACCGAGCAGCATGCCAAAGTAGGCCCAAGTCACGGGACCGCAACCGTACGTGCGTCGATAGGCTCGCTCCTGCTCCTTCGAAGCCTTGAAGTCCGAGGCGTAGCGAAGATCCCCAAACTCGATCAGATTCTTGGCAGCGTCCACGACTACATCTGATTTGAGCCGGCCGTTGACTTGCCAGTCGCTTCCGAGGACTGCGTGAACGTCCTCGTAGCTCGCACCAGCCATGAACCCAAGATCGTTGGCGGGGCAGCCCCGGTACTCGCGCCATCGCTGCACCACCGCAAATACTCCGGTGGACGTCGATGCGTCATCTCCACGTCGGCCATAGCCGACTCGGATCGAGAAGATCGCGTCGATGAGCGCCGCCTCGATCTCTGTAGGCCAACCCCCCGGCCACGGTGGCAGTTGGCCCTGAAGCGTCGTCTGCACATGCGCAACGAACTGGTCGACGTCCTCATCCTTGATCCCCATGCGACGCAGCGTGGCACAAAGGTCCGACGGTGGCGACACCCATCCACCCGACACACGGCCGATCTGCGTCACTCCGCCGCGTGTGCTCTGTATCCCACGCAGCGCGAGTGTTCTGGGGAGGGCGGACAC
>CAYRLV010000945.1:0-1255 GCA_964425155.1 uncultured Ornithinicoccus sp.
CGCGAGCCGTCGCGAGGGCCAGCCTCCAGACGGCTCGCACCACCTGCCCGCGGACCTCTGCCGCCTGGCTGTCGCCGGAGGGTGGGCCACGGCACCGGGGAGGGATCCCCACGTCGTCCGGCGCCTCCGGGAGCATGCGGCGTGCGGGCCGCCGGCCGGCGCGGCACCCCCCGCAGCGCGTCCTGGCCGTCGCCCACGGCCCTGACCCCTCCGACGGTCATGCCTCCTCGTCCACCTGCTCCTCCGGGGGCGCCTCGTCACGTTGCAGTGGCAGGTCTGTCCGATCCTGCATCGAGGTGGGTTGCGCGGTGGAGGCGGACGGCCCGGCCGCGGGCTCGGCCATGGCCTGCTCGGCGGCGGCGGAGGCCTCCCGTTCGAACCGGTCGGAGGGGTCGCTGACCCGGATCCCTCCCGGCGCGTCGGTCCCGTCCACCGGCCCGCTGCGTTGCTGGACGACGTGAGTGAGTTCGTGCGCGAGCATCGTCCGTCCGCTGGTGGATGCCGGGTCGTACTGGTCTCGCTGGAACACGACGTCGGGGCCGACCGTGTAGGCGTGCGCGTTGACCGCTGCGGCCGATGCGTGGGCCGCGGCATCGTCGTGCACGCGCACGTCACCGAAGTCGTGCCCGAGCCGCGCCTCCATGTCCGTGCGCACGTCGCTCTCCAGCGGTCGTCCGGGGGAGGACACGACGTCGTGGACCGGCGAGCGTTCGTCCTCGACGAGGGACGAGACCCCGGCATTGCCGGCGCGGCGCTGCAACCTGAGCAGGTCCGGGGCGCCCAGTACGTCGGTGCGGCCCTCGGCCGCGGCTCTACCGACGTTCTCGTCGACGGATTGGTCGATTCGTGCACCTTTCGGGCGCAAGGGATCTTGGTCGGAGTCGTGGGCGAGGTCGCGCATACTGCAGTCCTTCCGGCGTCCGGAGGGTCCACGCTGCCGGACCCACGCGAGGCGGGACAGCGCTGGTCAGGCCGACGTGCGTGCCTCAGGGTCTGCCCGAAGAGGCAAGGACCGTCGCCTGCTACTTGCTGCCGAACAGGTCGAAGGTCCCACTCAAGGTGATCGAGACACCGCTGCCGACGGCCGGGCTCGACGACAAACGTCTTCGGTGCGCCGTCACGGACGGGTCGATGTTGCGTCGCCAGGGCTCGTCGCCCTCGTCAACGGGATACCGCACCCCTTGGCGTTCGGTGTCGTCCGCAGCGCGGAGCTGCTCCAGCCCGCTGACCCCTCGCGGGGCGTCACCGATGGCGA
>CAYRLV010000946.1:0-1254 GCA_964425155.1 uncultured Ornithinicoccus sp.
GGTCGGGCCGCACGTGGTACATCGGCAAGCGTACTGCCACGCGTCAGCTGGTCGTGTACGAGAAGGGTAGGGAGCAGGGCTGCCGCGACGGTGATCCTCTGGTCGATTGGGTGCGTTGGGAGGCGCGGTTCAACAGTCGTAATCGCGTAGTGCCCACTGATGCGCTGGTTGCGCCGTGGGAGTACATGGTCGGCGAGTATCCGGCGCTCGATTGGATTTCCGCCGTTATGTCGGTGATGCGCACCGCGAAGGCCCGGGCAGAAAGCAATTTTTTGGGCGCGGTGCGGCATTGCAAGCGCCAGTACGGCGCGTTGCTCGAGTTCGTGCGCAGCCAGGCCGATGATGTCGCCGATCTGGGCGACCTGATTGCGTCTTTTTTTTGCAAGCGCGGGGCCCGCCCGCGTTGGATCACTGCTAACCCGTTGGGTTGGCAGGTTCGTGGGGCGGTGTTGCCCCGAGTGCGCGGCGCACAATTAGCCGTTTAGACGTCCATAAGGAGTCAATGTTATGTCCAGTCAGATTGTCCGCGTCACTGATGACGTTCGCATCGTGAACGGTAAGAAGAACCCGCAAGCGCGTTATGGCTTCCAGACCTGCGGCCTCGATGCCGGCGGCGGCATGTTCAAGATGTTTGATCGCATGTTCTCGCCGGATCGGGGCGAGACCCAAATGCCGGCCGGCGATTATGCCATCGAGCCGAAACCGGCTTACATCGACGGCAAAGGTAATTTGCGCATCGGTTACGACCTGTTGCCCGTTGCCAAGTCGAAGGCGGCTTGACCATGGCTGCGCCACTTGTCCAGGCCTGCGATTCGGCAGACCTTACGCCGGCCGGCGAGTGCCTGCATGCGTACTGGGTGGCGCAGCCCCATTTTCTCCCGCCCTTGTCCATCGAGGACGGGGTGGTAATCGGGACCGCCATCGTTGCCGCATGGGCTGTCGGTTTCGGAATCCGTTGCATGCGGCGTGTGCTTTCGTGAGGTGTTTTATGAACGTGAAAAAGAAGGTTGCCCAGGTGGGCATGGGTGGTGCCGGTCTGGCGCTGGGTGCGGCTGCGATGGCTCAAGACTCCATCGACACCACTTCCGTGACGTCGGCCATCACTGATGCCGGCGCAGCCGTCGGCGTCATCGGTGCCGCCGTGCTGGTGCTGCTGGTGGGCGTCAAGGTCTGGAAGTGGCTCGCACGCGCTCTCTGACCACGACGGGGCGGGCTTCGGCCCGCCCTGTTTCGTTGGGGCTTTGTCATGGCTGG
>CAYRLV010000947.1:0-1249 GCA_964425155.1 uncultured Ornithinicoccus sp.
CCTCGACGCGGCGTTCGGCCGCGGGTCGAACGCCGAGCTGCTCGCCGAGATCGTCGGGCGGCTGGACCTCAAGGTGGAGCTGTCCGGCGGTATCCGCGACCGGGACAGCCTCGACGCCGCGTTGTCCACCGGCTGCCACCGGGTCAACCTCGGCACCGCCGCCCTGGAGAACCCCGAGTGGACTGCCGAGGTCGTGGCCCAGCACGGCGACCGGATCGCGGTCGGCCTGGACGTGCGCGGCACCACACTGGCCGCGCGCGGCTGGACCCAGGAGGGCGGCGATCTCTGGGAGACCCTCGAGCGGCTCGATCGCGAGGGCTGCGCGCGCTACGTCGTGACCGACGTGGACAAGGACGGCATGCTCAAGGGGCCGAACGTCCAGCTGCTGCAGGACGTCTGCGCCCGCACCGACCGCCCGGTCGTGGCGTCCGGGGGGATCTCGACGCTGGACGACCTGCGGACGCTGCGCGCCCTGGTCACCGAGGGGCCCGGCGGCATCGAAGGGGCGATCGTCGGATCCGCGCTCTACCGGGGGGCGTTCACCCTGCCCGAGGCGCTGGACGTGGCCGGGCGTCCCGCGGGGAGCAGCGGAGCCGCCGGGTGACTGACGGGCACGACTCGGCCGGCCAGACCTGGTCCGGGCGGCAGCTGACCGGCACCGGGTTCGACCTCGACGACGGCAGCGCAGATCCTGCGCTCGTGCGGGCACTCGGCACACCGCAGGACGAGACTGGGCTGGTCGCGGCGGTGCGCCGCGCGCGTCTGCTGGTGCCGATCGTGGCGACCCCCGGCGAGGTGGACGAGTCCGGCGAGCTCGATGTCGAGAAGTCCACCGACATGGCGGCGGTGACGCTGACCGCACCCGACGGCAGGCGGGCGCTGCCGGTCTTCACCAGCATCGCGACCCTGCAGGAGTGGGACGCCTCAGCACGGCCGGTGCCGGTCACCAGCTCCCGGGCGGCCCAGGCGGCGGTGCAGGAGCGGTGCGACGTCATGCTGCTCGACCTCGGGCAGCCGACGTCGTTCGTGCTCCGGTCGAGCATGCTGTGGGCGCTCGCGATGGACCGCGCGTGGTTGCCTGCCCACGAGGACCCTTTCGTCTGCGCGGCACTCGGGCGAGCGGTCGCGGAGGAACCGGACGTCGTCGACTGGTCCGCCGAAGCGGGTGAACCCGCGGGCTCCGGGACGTTGCGGCTGGTGCTGCGGTTGCGGCCCGGCCTGGACGGCCCGGCGGTGCAGGCCCTGGCCA
>CAYRLV010000948.1:0-1248 GCA_964425155.1 uncultured Ornithinicoccus sp.
GCTAGTGCCTCGCCAAGTTGAGTCGGGTCGGTAACCGTGTCGTGCTTGCCTTGACTGCGGTTGGTCTCGAGGCTGGTCCGTGGAGGTGATCAGTGCGATGGCCAGGAAGCCGGAGGTATTCATCCGCGAGTTGTCTACCGAGGAAGGGCAGCGGTTGCAGCGGATCACGAGAACAGCGAAGAACCCGGTGCGGCTGCGGCGGGCCACGATCGTGATGGCCTCGGCGCAAGGCCAGTCGGTGCCCGACATCGCGGCGATGTTCGCGACCACCGAGGGGTACGTGCGCAAGGTCGTGCACGACTTCAACGAGCGGGGGTTCGCCGCGCTGGACCCAAAAGTGAGCGGCGGGCGGCCGAAGAGGATCGATGAGGCCACCCGCGAGCAGATCTGCCGGATCGCCCGCTGCCACCCGCAGGACCTGGGGCTGCCGTTCACCTGCTGGAGCCTGACCAAGCTGGTCAGCCACCTGCTCGAGGCTCTGGTGGTGGAGGCGGTCAGCACCGAGACGGTGCGCCAGATCCTCAAGGACGGCGGCGTGTCCTGGCAGGCCACCAAGACCTGGAAGGGCTCGGTCGACCCAGACTTCAAAGCCAAGAAGGCCCGCGTCCTGGAGCTGTACGACGACCCGCCAGCCGATGGGCACGTCGTGTGCGTGGACGAGTTCGGGCCGCTGAACCTGCAACCACGACCGGGACGGGGCTGGTTCCCGACCGGGCGGCCGGCCCGGCTGCGGGCGACCTACCACCGCTACGGCGGGGTGCGGCACATGTTCGGCGCCCTGGACCTGGCCACCGGCAAGATGATCTACCGGTTCCGCGACCGCAAGCGCTGGCAGGAGTTCCTGGCCTTCCTACGCCAGCTGCGGCACCGGTTCACCGGCAAGCTGTACGTGATCTGTGACAACTTCTCCCCACACAAGAAGGCCGAAGTCACCACCTGGTGCGCCGACCACGACGTCGAGTTGGTCTTCACCCCGTCCAACGCGTCCTGGCTGAACTGGATCGAGTCCGAGTTCGCCGCCTTGCGCTACTTCACTCTCGACGGCAGTGACTACCCCGACCACGCCACCCAAGAGACCGCGATCGGCGGCTACCTGCGCTGGAAGAACAAGCGCGCCCTACCCAAGACCAACTTCGCCATCGGCTCCAAGATCCGACGCCCCGATTACCTACCCATCGCTTCTTGACGAGGCACTAGCCCGGTCGCGGGAAGGCAGGGCGGGGCGGTCAGCCGTCGAGCAGGACCGCG
>CAYRLV010000949.1:0-1247 GCA_964425155.1 uncultured Ornithinicoccus sp.
CTGGACGGTGTGACCATCACCCCGCCGGGCGGCGTCGACGGGCCCAACGCCACGGTGGTGCTTCTGCACGGGGGTCCCTACGGGCGGTCCGGCCTCTCCGCGCACTGTCGGCCGCTCGATTGGGGGCAGTGGCTGGCCTGCGCGGGCTACACCGTGCTGATGCCCAACTACCGCGGCGGCATGGGCCACGGCCAGGACTTCGCGGCGGCGGTGCGGCACGACGTGGGTGGGGCGGAGGCGCAGGACGTGCTGGCCGCGGTCGACGCCGCAGTGGAGCGCGGCATCGCCGACCCGGAGCGGATCGGCGTGGGGGGCTGGAGCCAGGGCGGATTCCTCACCGCCTGGTCGGTGACGCGGACGTCGCGGTTCAGGGCGGGCGTCATGGGTGCCGGGGTCTCCGACTGGGGAGCGATGTCCGCGCAGTCCGACCTGCCGACGTTCGAGTCCATCCTCGTGTCGGACCGCCCGTGGGACGGTCCGGGCCCGCACGACTTCGCCCGGCGGTCCCCGATCTCCTTCTCAGCCGACAGGCGTACACCGTTGCTGATCCTGCACGGGCAGAGCGACATTCGCGTCCCGATCAGCCAGGCGACCGGATTCCACCGGGCGCTGCGCGGTCAGGACGTGCCGGTCGAGCTGGTCACCTATCCGCGGGAGCCGCACGGCGTCGCCGAGGCGAAGCACCAAGCCGACCTGTTGCGGCGGGTGCGCCAGTGGTTCCTTCAGTGGATCCCGGTCGAGCTCCCGGTGAACGGGGACGGACCGGGCTGACCGGCCGGGTCAGGTGGCCTCGGCGAGTCGGGTGAGTGCGCCGTTCCAGCGCTGGCGCAGCTCCTCGTGAGGCTGCTCGTCGGTCAGGTGCTCGTGGCGCAGGTCGAGTCGCGTGCCGGCGTCGTCGGGGCTGAGCTTGAGGTCGACCAGTGACGCGGGCGCATCGGCGTCGGCGTGCCAGGAGACCCTGACCTGCTCCATCGGGTGGTAGCTGCGGACGACCCCGTGGGTGCCGTCCTCGCAGTGCCACGGCTCGCCCTTGCTGCCCAGCCTGGCGCCGCGTCCGAGCAGGGCCTCGACACCCTCGCTCGTGGTCAGGCGGGCCCACACGGTCTCGATCGGGCGGGGGACGACCTGGCTGACCTCGACGCTGTCGGTGCCCCGCCCGCCCTCCTCGGTGTCGGCGGACTGTTCCTCAGTGCTCATGCAGACCTCCTCGGTCCGGCCCGGCCGACCCGTTCGACCGGGCGGAACTT
>CAYRLV010000950.1:0-1247 GCA_964425155.1 uncultured Ornithinicoccus sp.
CCGTGCGTCGGTGGCTCGCCACCGAACGGGAGGCCGCCCAGACCCGGTTGCACGCCCTCACCAAGGACTTCGACGACATGGTCGACGCCTCGGTCTCCACCTCGATGGACGACGAACACGACCCCGAAGGCAGCACGATCGCCTTCGAGCGCTCCCAGGTGATCGCGCTGGCCGACCAGGCACGCCGGCACCTGGACGACGTGGACGACGCCGAAGCACGCCTGGTCGCCGGCACCTACGGCATCTGCGAGTCGTGCGGGCAGCCGATCCCGGAGGGCCGGCTCGAGGCCCGGCCCACGGCCACCTTGTGCATCGCCTGCGCCTCGGCGCGGCGTCACTGACCCCAGCGGCCGCGCGGCCGGGTCGGCGCGGCGCCGCTACTCCCCGGCCGGAAGCTGCCGGGCCGTGTGCACCACGGCCTGGCGTTGCATCCGCTCCAGGTCCCGCGCCGCCGAGCGCAGCGACGCGGGTGTCCCGGCCCGCAGCTCGCGGTCCAGCGCGATGACGTCCCGCGGGTCCAGCCCGGCCCGCTCGGCGGCCCGCAGGCTCTCCGGGCTGGTGAGGTCCGGCGGCGTGAACGACGGTCCTCGGCCGGCCGGCAACCCGCCGCCCGGCGCCGGGTTCACGCTGCGGGCGGGCTTCGCGGGGGCGACCCGGAGCGGGGTGCCACTGAGCTCGGGACCGACCAGCTCCGCATACGCGACGTTGCCGGCCCGGTTGGGGTGGTAGGACTCGTCCACCGGGTTGGACAACCCGTTGATCCACTCGGGGTCGTCGCAGACCGCGTGCCCGGTGAACGGGCCGCGCACGTCGACGTAGGTTGCCCCGTGCGCCGACGCCCGGCCGGAGATCGTGCTGGAGAGCAGGTCGGCCTCCGCGTTGAGCCGCGCCTCCTCCTGCGGGCTGAAGAAGGTGAGCGCGTTGCAGTCCTCCCCGTTGAACAGCCGCGGGTAGCCGGCCACGACGAAGGTGGCGCCGGGCGCGCGACTGGTCACCGCGCCATACACGTCGTCCAGCCGACCGGGGAGCACGTCGGTCGTCTTGCGCCGCGCCTCGTCGATGGCGCCGTCGCAGTCGCCCCACCAGAACGGCTTGGCGCACTCGGTGAGCACCTGGGTGAAGCCGATGTCGTTGCCGCCGATGGTGATCGTCACGTAGTCGGTGTCGGTGGACAGTGAGCCGACCTGCTCGGCCAGGACGTCGCTGGTCTGCGCGCCGCTGCAGGCCCGGTAGTCGAGCGCCACGCC
>CAYRLV010000951.1:0-1246 GCA_964425155.1 uncultured Ornithinicoccus sp.
CTGGCACAACGCCCCCCTCCCTCCCCGGGGGAATCTTCGTGAGGTTTCGGCCCCCCGGAGGGCACCAAACCTCACGAAGATTCCTCACGGAGATGCGGCGTGGGGGGAGTGGGCGCAGCGGTGGGTGGCGCGGCGAGCCGACCTGGTCACCGGTGCCAGCTCGGACCTCGTGGCGCAGGCTCGCTCGCACGGTGCCCCACGCGCGGCGCTCGCGCCGGTCCCCTCCCCGCGGGTTCCGGCGCTGTTGGCCGGCCCGGTGGCCGACGCCGAGAACCGGCGTGCCGATGCCGCACGGCTGCTGCACGAGGCGGGCGTCCCGGGTGGTGGTCTCCCGCTCGTGGTCACGGTCTGCCGGGTGGCGCCGCAGAAGGACCTCGACGTGCTGGTCGAGGCCGCGGCCCTGCTCCGCGACGCCTGCACCTGGGTGGTCGTCGGCTCGGGTGACCCGGCCCTCGAGCGGCGGCTGCGTGACCATGCCGCCCGGATGCGCGCGCCAGTGCACTTCGTGGGCCACCGGGTCGACGTCGAGGACTGGCTGCGGGCCGCGGAGGTGTTCGCGCTGACCAGCCGCTGGGAGGCACGAGCCCTCGTCGTGCAGGAGGCCATGGCCGCCGGCACCCCGGTCGTCGCCACCGACGTCGGCGGCCTGCACGACCTCCTCGCGAGCCAGGGAAGTCTGGTGCCGGTGGGTGACGAGAACGCCGTGGCGCGCGCGGTCCGGAGACTGCTGGACGACCCGGTGCTGCGGGCCGACCGCTCCGCCCGAGCACGGCTGGAGGCAGCGCGGCTGCCCGGTCTCGACGACACGGTCGCGATGTGGCGGGGCTGGTACGCCGAGCCGCCCTCGATGACGTAGAGTCAAAGCCCGTGGTGAAGCAGACGAAACAGATCTTCGTGACCGGAGGCGTCGCCTCTTCGCTCGGCAAGGGCCTGACCGCCTCGAGCCTCGGGCACCTGCTCCGCGCACGGGGGCTGCGCGTCACCATGCAGAAGCTCGACCCCTACCTCAACGTCGACCCCGGGACGATGAACCCGTTCCAGCACGGCGAGGTCTTCGTCACCGACGACGGAGCCGAGACGGATCTCGACATCGGGCACTACGAGCGGTTCCTGGACGTGCCGCTCTCCGGCCGGTCCAACGTCACCACCGGCCAGGTCTACAGCGAGGTCATCGCCAAGGAGCGCCGCGGCGAGTACCTCGGCGACACGGTGCAGGTGATCCCGCACATCACCAACGAGATCAAGG
>CAYRLV010000952.1:0-1246 GCA_964425155.1 uncultured Ornithinicoccus sp.
GGCGGGCATGGGTGGGAACCAAGTCTTTGCTGGTCGAGGCCGCCTGGGCGATTTGACCTCAACCTTGGTTGAAGTTGCAGGTTCATGTGTGACAGCAGACGCGAAGCGAGAGGTCGTTCCATGCAGGAAGTAGTCGTGACCGAGTTTGGCCCACCGGAGGTGCTCCGGCTGCGCGACGTGCCGACCCCCGAACCCGGGGCGGGGCAGGTGGTCGTCGCGGTCGAGTACGCCGACACGCTATGGCTCGAGACTCGCGTGCGCGCGGGGGTCGGACAGGACTACTGGCCACAGCGACCGCCTTACGTGCCTGGTCAGGGGGTCTCCGGTCGGGTGGTCGCACTCGGCGAGGGCATCGATTCGGCACTGCTGGGGCGCAAGGTCGTGGCCCGTACCAGCGGGGAGGGCGGCTACGCCACTCACGTCAGAGTGCCCGCCGACGCGCTCGTGGCGGTGCCGGACGAGGTCGGGCCTGACCAAGCGGCCGCAGTGCTGCACGACGTGGTCACCGCTCTCGCGCTCGTGCAAGTCACCGAACAGCGCAGAGAAGACGCGGTAGTGGTGCTGGGCGCCAGTGGCGGTCTGGGGGTCGCCTCGGTGCAGCTCGCCCGGTCGCGTGCGGGCACTGTCGTGGCGGTCGCCCGGGGGTCCAAACGCGCACGGGTCGCCGATTTGGGCGCCAGCGCAGTGGTCGACTCCGAGGCGGAGGACTGGCTCGATCAGGTGCGAGCCGCGTTGCCGGACGGCTTCGCCGACGTGGTGCTGGACAACGTCGGTGGTGTTCTCGGCGAGTCGGCGCTCGCGCTGTTGGGGCCCGGCGGCAGGTTCTCCGGCCACGGTACGCCCAGCGGTAGGTTCGCCGACGTGGACCGGGACGCCGCAGCCGCGCGAGGGATCAGCGTGACCGGGATCGAGGCCGTTCAGCTCGATGCCGGGACGGTGGCCACGCTGACACGCCAAGGGCTCGATGCGGTGCGAGTCGGCGAAGTCAGCCCGATGATCGGACAGGTCTTCCCGCTCGACCGAGCCGCCGACGCTCATGCCGCGATCGAGGGCCGCACCGTGTTCGGCACCACGCTGCTACGAACGGACAGATGAGAGGTAGGGGCCAGATGTCACGGGCAGGGTGAGGCGCCCGTCGTGGATGCCTCCTCGGCGGGCGCCTCGTGCTTCGCTGTTTGCGTGCTGGTGAGCGTGTCGTTGGCGACGCGGCGGGTCATGCTGATATGCGCGGGTTGGGTACCGCAGG